>JBBSHP010000093.1:0-10100 GCA_038232555.1 Bryobacterales bacterium | reverse complement strand
CGATCTCAAGCAGCGCACGGCGGAGTTGGCTGAGTTCGTAAGCGCCGCCGCTCACGATTATTCATTCGATCCAAGCCAGGTGATCGCGGCCGGATATTCCAATGGCGCCAACATCGCCGCTAGCTTGATGCTTCTGCGACCGGAAGTCCTGGCAGCGGCTATTCTGCTTCGTCCCATGATTCCCCTTACTCCGGACACCGAGCCCGATTTACGTGGAAGAAAGGTGTTTCTTGCGGGCGGACGCCGCGATCCCATTGTGCGCCCGGAAGAGACGGAGCGTCTCGCCAAGCTACTTCAGGGCTACGGTGCCGAAGTGTCGTTGCATTGGTCCAATCAGGGGCATGAGCTAAGCGCCGGGGAGCTCGAACAAGCCCGTGTGTGGCTGAATCGGATGGTATAGTGAGCGAGTGGCAGCCGCTTCCGCAGAGCCGGTCTTGTCGATCTTTTACGGAACCCGCGCCTACTTGCATGGCCATTTCCGACTAACCAGCGGTCTGCACAGCCCTGAGTATCTGCAATGTGCTCTGGTTCTGCAGCATCCCAAACACGCGGAGTATCTGGGTCAATTGCTGGCCACCGGAATCCGCCGATTGCTGCCCGATTTGAACATCGGAGTAGTTGCTTCCCCCGCTGTAGGCGGCCTCATCATCGGTCACGAAGTGGCGCGGGCCTTGGGAGCGCGCTTCATCTTCACGGAGCGCGATGCCCAAGGAACAATGACTTTGCGCCGGGGCTTCTCAGTCGAGTTTGGCGAATCGACGGTAGTGATTGAAGACGTGATCACAACGGGCGGTAGCACTCGCGAAGTGGTATCGCTCTTAAGCGCGTCCGGAGCCCGCGTGCTCGCGGCAGGTTGCATCATCGACCGCAGCGGCGGCCAGGCAGAGCTGGGGGCTCCAAGGGTTGCTTTGGAGACCTTGGCCGTCACCACCTATCACGCGGAAAATTGCCCTCTGTGCCGCGCAGGAGTTCCCGTCGTGAAACCGGGATCGCGGCCGGTTCCGGTCCCTCAGTAATCCGTGCTTCGACGGATTCGTATTGAGGTGGCCTATGACGGAACCGACTACCACGGCTGGCAGGTGCAACCGGGCTTTGCGACCATCCAGGGTATCCTCGAAGGAATTCTATCGGGCATCGAAGGTAAGCCTGTGCATGTAGCCGGATCCGGTCGGACCGATGCCGGCGTGCATGCGCTCGCTCAGGTCGCTGCATTCACGCTTGAAAATCCCATCCCGGTGGAGAACTTGAAAAAGGCTGTGAACCGCCTGCTGCCGCACGACATCCGGGTCCACTCGGCGACTCAGGCTGCTGAGTCGTTTCATCCCCGGTTTGATGCTAAGGCCAAAACTTACGAGTACCGCATTTTCCGGGGAGACATCTGCTCGCCCTTCGAGCGGCGCTATGTCCACCATCATCCCTATCCTGTTCGTATCGAGAGCATGATCGAAGCCGCTCCACTTCTTGCGGGTGAACACGACTTTAGCGCGTTCGCGGCCAGTGACGATCAGGATCGGGTGGGGCGTTCCAAGGTGCGGTCTATCTGGCTTTCGCAATTCACCAGCGACGGCGAGCGCGCCTGTTATCGCGTGCGTGGCAGCGGATTCCTCAAACACATGGTCCGCAATATGGTGGGCGTGCTGTGTGAGGTAGGTAAGGGAAACCTGACCACAACCGATCTACAGCGTCGGCTAAGATCCGGCTGCAATATTCCCGCCGGCCCCACTGCCCCCGCACGGGGCCTTTTTCTCGTCAACGTCGAATATTAACCGCTCATAAATCCCGAGCGCAGCGAAAACCCATGTTCGCTGTTCCCGTGTCGGGCGTGTTGGACGTCCGGGCGGCCACTCGGTACCGATTGCAATAGGATTGGTGACACAGGAAAGATCCGCCCTTGATCACTTTCACCTGTCCGGAGGGCGGTCCTACCGGGTTCATGCGCGTGGCAGTGGCGTGATACACCGGATCGAACCAATCGGCACACCACTCCCACACATTTCCGGTGATGTTGTGAAAACCGTATGCGTTGGGAGGGAACGCATCCACGGGTGCAATGAACGGGAACCCATCTTCGGCCGTGTTGACGGTTGGAAATTCGCCCTGCCAGATATTGCAGAGATGCCGGCCTTCCGGAGTTAACTCGTCCCCCCAAGGGTAAAGCTGTTGCTCCAAGCCGCCGCGCGCCGCATACTCCCACTCGGCCTCGGTAGGCAGCCGCTTCCCGGCCCACCTCGCATACTCAGCCGCATCGTTCCATGAGGCGTGACTTACGGGATGATTCATCCGGTCCGCGACACTCGAATCCGGCCCCTCCGGATGAGCCCAATCGGCGCCCTCCAGCTTGCACCACCACTCTGCCCCGTGTACCGTGTTCGGCCTCAATCTGGCGTACTCGTCGGCCGGGATCTGTTGATAGAAGACAAACGACCATCCGAATCGCTCGGCCTCAGTTCGGTAACCTGTTGCTCGAGTGAATTCCTGGAACCGTTCATTCGTCACCGGAAACGCATCCAGGTAATAGCCGTCCAGCACCACCTCTCGGACCGGCCCTTCGCCATCCGCTGGAAAACCGTCCACCGAGTCCGTGCCCATCAGGAACTTGCCGCCCGGGATCTGAATCATGGCCTCCGTGGATCCGTTACTTGCATGCGGCCTCTCAGCCGAACTCTTGCGTGATAACGCCAGGTGAAAGGCCCGCTCCTTGCTGGGCACACAACACGGGTTGGGCATAGCCGGGTTCATGTCCTGGCGGCCATTTTCACGTCACGGATGTCTGCTTTTGCGATCAGCCCGTCGATATAGTCGTCCAGCGCTCTTCGCTCTCTGACCCGGTGCATCGCGTTTTCCAGTTCCTCGCGAATGTCATTAAACGGGTGCAGCCCGGCTGCTTTTCGATCCAGCAATTTGGCGACATGAAACCCGAAGGGCGACCGAAACGTTGGGCTGATCTGTCCAACTTCCAGTTCAAACACTACGGCCTCGAACTCCTCCACCATCTGCCCTCTCGGGAACCACCCTAAATCCCCGCCAGCTCCCGGACAGTCGGAATAGACATCTGCCGTCTTTTCGAAATCCGCGCCATCATCAAGTTTTGCCCGCACCTCCCCGATGGCCGCCAGCGCTTCCGCTTCCGGATGCGTCTCGTCTACGTTTTTGATAATGTGAGCGGCATGAATCACCTCGGGAGCTTCGAACTCTTCGGGGTGCTTCCGGTAGTAATCCAGCATTTCTTTCTGTTTCGGTTTGGCAACCCTGCCCAGGATTCTACTGATCAGCCGATTGAGCCGGAGTTGGCGCTGGGCGTCGTCAATGAGAGTGTCTTCGTTCATCGGGGTAATGCAGGAGCTTCCGCCTGAAGACTTAGCTCGCAGTTCAGACAGAACCTGGTCGAGAGCTACCGCAGGAATCGGTTCATGGTCATTGGCGGCCTCCTGCTGGAGCACGACGCGCTCGATCACTACCTTGCGCGCCATGGCCCGAAGCTGCATCTCGCCCGTGATGGCGTCGTACTCCGATAGCATCTCCGCGTAGTGAGGGCGCAGCATCTGAGCCTCCGCGCGTATTACCGCGTCTTCAACCAGTTCCCCATTGATTTCAATAGCCACGTCTAATCCAATTTTGACAGTTTTCTTCCCCAAAGGGCACCGCGCCTGACCCACTCCGTCAGGGTGGCGATCTCTTTCGCGGGCAGCGGGGGTCCGGGCGGCATCTGTATATCGCCATCGTGCTGCAGCGTTTGAATCAGCAAGCTGGCTTTCGGCTTTCCAGGCACAATCGCTGGCCCGTGGCTGCCGCCTTTGAGCAGACTCTCGCGATCGAGGAACGAAAGATTTCCGTTTTTCAGCTGCTCGTTGTGACAGCCCAGACATCGCTTGATCAGGATCGGCGCGACCCGTTGGTCGAAGAAGCGCTCAGCGGGGTTCCCCGCCGCCGTTATAGCGAGCAGACCAATCAACCCGGCGCGCTTCACTTCTTCATGCCGACACCGAACTGATTCCCCGCCCGCAATACTTTCCCCCCAGCGATTGTAATCTCCAGCAGCTTTTCGCTCTGTACATCGCGACCGGCCTCGTCTTTCAGGGTCGCCACGATCTTCTTGCTGGCAACGTTGATCACTTCGCCGGTCGACGAGTACGCCACTCGTCCATCCATGCTGAAGCTTACCCACCCAACGCAATCTCTGGCCTTGATACTGTTCATTTGTTTGGGCGGCATCACCGTTGCGTCAAACACGTGAATGGCGCCGTTCGCACAATCCGCCACCCAAAGTTCTTTCTCGTCTGGCGTTAATGCAATGCCATGGCTCGGGCAGCCATGACGTTTCACCGGACCTTGCTGGTAGCCCTCCACTTCTACCCGATGCAGCTTCCGGCCGGTGCGTACGTCGCCTACTTCAAAACCGAGTAGTCCGTTGATGTTGACGTACACCAGCGTGTTACTTCCGTTCACAGTGAACGGCCGGATCACATTCTCGAAAGGTCCCACAGTGCTGGTGACCTTGTTCGTCTTGGGATCGGCTATCGAGAGAAGTTCCGATTTCAGGCCCGCCAGGTATACGTGTGTGCCATCGGCGCTGGCGATGGTATTGTGCGAACCGGAGTTCGTAGTGATGGTCGCAATCACATCGCCCGTCGCGGCGCTCACAACGTGCCAGGCCGGTCCCTCCAGTTGTGGAACGTACAGGGTAGTGCCATCGGGCGAAATGGCCAGGCGGTCGCATCCCCCTTCGTAAGTCTTGTCCCAGATTTTCTTCCCGGTGACTGCGTCGATGCCCATCATGTGGTTCAGCGAGGTCACAAACACTCGACCGGTCTGCGCGCTCGCGGCGATGCCTTTAACGTTCTCGGGCTTCTTGCCTTCGGGAACATTCCACGTGGGGAGGCGCCGGACAAATTTGTATCCCTTATCAATATCAAAGACGGCGATACCCACTCCACCGTATTCCACGTAGTTACGAGTGCCGGGATTAGCGACATACAGAAGATGTTGTTCCGCTGCCGCCGCCACACCGACCGGCGAGAGGGCCAAACATAGAGCAGCTACCAATAGGATTTGCACGGAATCATGATATACCAGCCCGCAGTCTTATACTAAATGGCTGTGATACCCGGTCCAATGCGCCTGTCCCCGCTCCGTGCAAACGGGCTCGCGCGATATTGCACGCAACGCTCCGGCGCGGACAGCGAATCGGTTGATCTCGGACCCATGGACGTCAAGGTAATAGGAAGCGTGGCTATCGTTCAGGGCAGCGATACCGAAAAGAGTTCCACCAAGGGCAAAGACATCAGCGGCGGCCTTTACTTCGGCCCCACAATGCGCCAGCCGGGTACCGGCCGACTCACGTGGCCATTGGCGAGCGGCGCCGGCCAGAGCCGGATAACCAACCCTGGTATCTGCGAGCGGACTCGGTGCATCAGGGGGATCGGGACGGAGTGAAAGTGGTTCATCACATTAATGCAGTGGATGAAGTACGCAATGGCGGATCGTAGGCGCTACCCCACCGCGGCCCGCGCGGGGGGCGCGGTAGACCGAGCCCGACGTTACCAAGGAGTAAAGTAAGGCGAATGCAATAACAAGGGCAAGGCGGATCATCAGAACAGCAACTTTAGCGCAAGCTGAAGCCTTCGGGGGTCATACGCGGAAGTGATTACGCCGAAGCCTGCGCTAGAAATGTTTGCGTTCGGTGCCATGAAGTTGGATTTGTTTAAAACATTGAATGCTTCAGCGCGGAATTGGAGCCTGAAGCGTTCCGTCAGGCTGAAGCTCTTGAACAGACCCACATCCGCCTGATAGAACGCATAACCGCGCGAGATATTACGGCCGGCATTGCCGAAGGGTTGGTAGTAAGGAGGGATGGACACGGTGTTCCGATTCAGATACGAATTGACGCTTCGCTGTGCTTCCGGTGTTACAGGGTCGCCGGAGATGTTCGGGCGGAAGATGTTGAATCCGAGCAGCGTTAAGAAGGGCGCCACCTGACTGCGGGCGGGGGCAGTGTAAGTCATGGTGAACGGCTCGCCTGATCGCATGTTTACGATGGAACTGATTTCCCAGCCGCCGATGGCGAGGTCCGCTGCGCGGTTCAGCCCCGTAAGAAACCGGCGTCCGCGCCCGACCGGCAACTCATAAACCAGGCTGGTGATATTGTTGAATTTGCGATCGTAATTTGAGGTTCCACGGTCGGCGGCGAGGTTATAAATGTCTTGAAAGCTGGTGCCGTTGCCATTGCTCGAATCGAAACCCTGACTGGAATTGTCGATCGCTTTCGACCAGGTAAAGCTATTCAAGAAATAAAGACCGCGGTCGCTCCGCTTCTCCACTTTCACCTGTAAGCCGTTGTAGTTTGAGAAGCCGTTGGCGACGGTACCCGAAATAGAGCTGTAGGCAAGGTTTGGACGGCGATCTTCGATATTCGTGCTTTCGCCGATGGCGTTGGGCCGGGCTTGGTTTAAATCGTTGATCGTGGCCAGGTTGTCCGCTTGATTTCCGACATAGGCGACGTCCAGGAGGATGCCCTTCGGAAGTTCCCGCTGAATGGAGACGAACCAACTTCTGACGGTGCCCCAGGGTGCGTTCGGATCCACGTACTGTACGGTGCTCTTGCGAGGGTTAAACTTAGCGGGAGAGGTAAAGTCGGCGGGAAAGCCCTGTTGCGTATTCAGAAAGCCGGGTGCGCCCGGTGTTTGCGAAGCGCTTGCCAGAACAAAACGCGGCGCGTTATAGGCCAGGTAACTTGTCCCGGTGCGGTTGAAGCTATTGAAGCCGTGTCCATAGCCCGCGCGAAAAACGGTTTTCGGCAGAACGGACCAGGCAATTCCCAGGCGGGGCGCCAGATTGTTCGTATCCAGATGAACGCGGCTTCGGTCGAAGAATGATCCTTCTTTGGCCTTGATGATGGTGTTGGTCGCCAAGTCAAGACTGGAAAGCAGGTTGTCTCTTTCGTAAAACGGTGTGACGAGTTCGTAGCGAGCACCGAGATTGAGAGTGATCTTCCTGTTGAGCTTGAAATCGTCCTGCACATATGTGAAGAAGGATTGTTGCCGGTGATGAACGATTCCTGGGTTGACCAACTGGTAAGTGTTGCGGGCGCCGAACAGGAAGTCGGCCAAGCTATAAAGCCCCTGCGTAGCGGCGCTCGCGGTAGCTCCAGCCGGCACGGAGAAGAGTCCCGTATACGTGTTCCGGCCAATAATCGGGCTGACGTCCAGTGTTTCCACACCCAGCCACTGGTATTCGATTCCGGTCTTCACTGTGTGGCGGCCCAGGATGCGGGTGTAATTCGCTTTGGGATTCCAGACCTGCGGATGCTGGTATTGCGGACTGGTAGCCTGACGCCCGAGTGAGGTGAAACTTATCAGTGTTTCGGCGCTGATCCCGCCGGTATAGCGCTTGTCCGTTGGGAGGCCGGGGATGCCAAAGAGATCCAGCAGACTGGGGCCGCCGATCAGCGGTGGGTCCTTGCCTGCCTGCGATGCGGAGTAGCCCAGGCGGGCCTCAAGAATGGAGCTTTGATTGATAGTCCAGGTGATGCCGCCGGCATAGGATGTAAGCGGTACTTTCTGAAAGCCATTTCCGTTGCCGCCAGCGAGGCCGATTCCAAGAGTGCCCGGATCGAAAACGTCGAAGCGGCTCTTGCTGAAGCGGAAGAAACCTCGCACTCTGTCCGTGAAATATTGATCCGCTTTGAAGTCTCCTTTGTCGCGGTAGTCCGTAATTCTGCGAAGAGATTGAAAATTATTGGCCGCGCCGGGGCTGGTGTTTGCCGGGAGCGCGGCGAGCACGCCGCTCGCATAGGGAATGATAGCGCTTGGTGGGATGACACCATTGGCGTAAAGCTCTCCGGTGAAAGGATTCCTGACAGGAACGCCGAGACTTCCAGATCGCTGTGCCGCATTGGGGAGAGTGGCGAATGTAACCGAGGAGTTCACCTCGCGATACCCTTCGTAATCCATGAAGAAGAAGGTGCGGTTCCGGAAAATGGGGCCGCCGCCGGATGCGCCAAACTGGTTTTGATTCTGAATCGGACGACCGGTAAGCGGCTTGAAGAAGCCGACCGCGTTTAATTGCGTGTTTCGAAAAAATTCCCAGGCCGCACCGTGGAACTGGTTCGTACCGCTGCGCAGACTGGCGTTCACGGTGGCTCCGCCGGCGCGGCCGTACTCCGCGCTCATGTTGTTGGTGATCACGCGAAACTCAGCGACAGCATCGGGCGGCGGCTGGACAACCTGGTTCGAGAAGCCCTGGTTGGAGGTGCCCATGTAATTGTTGTCCAGACCATCGAGTAGGAAGTTATTCGCGGTACTGCGAAGCCCGTTGACGCTAAAAGAAGCTTCGCGCTGGGCAGAGCCAACGCCGGAGCTGGGCGTACGCACGATTCCGGTACTGAGATAGATCAGTTCGGAATAAGCACGTCCCGCCAGCGGCAACTCGCGGATCTGCGCGGCGGCTATGGTTTGCCCGCGATCTGACGTATCCGTCTGCAGAATCGACACATCTGCCGTTACCTGGACGCTGGATTGAACGGATTCGAGTTCCAGCTTGAAATCGACGCGCTGCCTGGCCCCGATAGTCAGTTCGAACTCCGGGCTGGACTGAGGCCGGAATCCAGGCTGCTCGACCAGAAGTTTGTATCGGCCGATCGGGATGGAAAGAAATTCGTATGCTCCCGAGTTGCTGCTTCGGACATTCAGCTTGACGCCTTTTCGGACTTCTTCCAATGAAATATTTGCGGAGGGAAGAGAAGACTGGGAAACATCAGATATCGTTCCCAGAACCGTTCCGCTATCGAATTGACAAAACGCTGCTATCGCGCTAGCGAAAAGTAACGAGCCACCGAAGACTAGTTCTCTGAACATTGCTCTTACTTTAGCGGGTCTTCGGCGGAATTTGTGGTAACTTGATGCACTGCCGGCCGAAGGCTGTCCGCTCGAAGGAGCGCGGCCGTAGCGAGCAGATCGTCACAATGAGCGGGCGCGTGCTATTTGACGGGCCCTTTGTCGCAACGAGGACCAGCCGGAAACACGGCGGGCGGTGAGGGAGAAGAACGCGATCAAGGCACACCCGCGCAGAACTCATCAGAAGCAGGTCTATACTGATCGGTGATTAGACCATGGAATTCATCTTCGACAATGCAGTCTATCGCGGGGCGCGTGAATCCAGGATCCGCAATCTCTTTCATTATCTCGACACGAGCTCGCTCGTTAGCAAAAGGATACTGGAACTCGGCTGCGGCACTGGCGACCTCGGCCAGGCTTTCGTAGAGGCAGGATGTTGCGTTGTCAGCGTTGATGCACGCGCAGAATATATCGAGGAGGTAGGCCGCCGCTATCCTGGGCGCCAGCGCCACGTTATGGACCTGGAGCTTTGGGATCCGACAACGCTGGGACTCTTCGATGCCGTCTTCTGCTTTGGTCTGCTATACCATCTTTCGGCGCCTGCGAAGTTTCTGGCCGCCTGCGCCCGGGCGGCTCCGCAGCTTTACTTAGAGACGGCGGTAAGCGATTCCGATGATCCTGTCTGCCCTCTCGTCCCGGAGGGGGGACCCGACCAGGCTTGGTCCGGCCAAGGCTCCCGGCCAAGTCCCGCCTGGTTGAACGAGATCCTGTCCGCCCTGGGTTTCAACGTGCAGGACATCTCCACATGTCAGGCCAATTGGGGCGGTACAGTTCCATCCCTATTCGACTGGACGCCACTTAACGACGGGCGCTGGCAGCGGGACGGCGCTATGCTCCGAAAAATGCTGATCTGTACACGCCCCGGCTCAGACCTGCGTGTAAGCTGATTCAGCACCACCGCGAAGCATTTCAAAATGATGTCTACAGAGCGGGGCTGCCGCATTCATGGTACGATTCAACAGCTCCGATCGTACAAAGGAATGCCGGTCCACAACACAGGGGCCGGCTGGACGGGCTAAGATCGCTGCTGTTAATACCTACAAACGGAGATTTACAATGATAAAAATTTTGGCTCGTCGGGGGAATTTGTGGGTTAGCGAGCCGCCTCGGTGAGAAACCGCCGGAACTTCCGGCAGGTGGAATCAAACGATCTCTGCTGGTCTTCGCCGCCGTGATATAGGAGCGGCCCGCCGTATTCGATCATTCCTG
>JBBSHP010000092.1:0-10104 GCA_038232555.1 Bryobacterales bacterium | reverse complement strand
GAAGGGCTGGAACTCAGCTCCAGTGAGTGCTCTGTCATCGGACCCAGTAGCGCTACTGGAGCAGTTGGATGGATTGTGGGACAAGCCGGATGCGAAAGTGCTGCAACAAATCAGCTCCGCAACGCAGTCGAACGACGCGCTCATCCGCCAGGCTGCGGTGGAAGCTCTGGGACGCTTTGGGGACCTCGATAAGGCGTATGAAAAAGCGCTAGGGGATTCCAGTAAGCTGGTGCAACGAACAGCGGCTTGGGCTATCCGGCAGAGCTACAGCAGGCATCGCGAGACGCCGCCGGCCACCTTGATCTCCGCGCTATCCTCCGACGACGACCGGACCCGGTGGGGCGCTTCACGAGTGTTTTCAGCGCACTTTTCGACGCTCGCCGCGAGTCCCGAGATTGCACAGGCTCTGGCGCGCCGCATTGACGATCCGGTGGTGATTACTCGAATGAACGCGGTGAAGGGCCTCTGGCAACTTTGGTTCTGGACTGCGGACGTTCCCACCAAGGACTTAATCGAAAATACGGTGCTGAGTGCGATTGGCAAACCGCAATCCCCCTGGGTGACCAGCAACCTTCACGCTGCAGTGTACAACCTGGCGGACGAGAACATCCGCTATCTCTATAACAACTGGGTTCCCCTGTTAGGCCGTGAGCCGGACCGCGAGCAGGCCACTCGCGGACGCCTGGCTGTGGAAGCTCGGCTGGCGGACAAGTTCGCAAAGATGATGAAAGGTGGAAGCGCCCTGGAGAAGCAGGAACTGCTGGCTGCATTGACGGAGTTCCCACTGCGCAGAGGCGACATATACGACCTGGAAGCAGACCTGCAAAAGAGCGCGCCCCCCGTATACAACCGCATTGGTAACGATATCGAACAGATTGCGTTCTTCGGTGAAAGCCGGGACAAGATGGCCGCTGCACTCCTGCCAGAGCTCGATTCACCCGACGGAAGAACACGGCAACTGGCGCAGAAGGCCGCGCTTCTGTTGCGCGACAATCGTTTCGCTGAGACGAATCGAATCGCGGGTCCGGCCGGGCCAGCGACCAAGGAAGTAGTGGCTAAGATCAAGCAAACTCCGGAAGCGGCCGAGACCGCGCGCGCTCTGAATCCGCCGGCCATGAATGCGGCTGCGGGCATCACCGCCGGGGTGACCAAGGCATCGGTAAGCGGGGCCAAGTCAGCGAAGGCAGCTAAACTTGACGAGGCTTACTTCCACGGCTACGTGGAACCGATCCTGCAGACCCGTGGAAAGGACGGCTATGCGTGCGTCAACTGCCATGCCACCCACACCCTATTCGACGGAACGTTCTCCACCGTTAAGAACGTGGTCAACACGGCCGACCCGGAGAACAGTCTGATCCTGCGCAAGCCGACTTCGACTTCGGAATCGGAAGGGGTGGCGAACTCAAAGACGCTGGCCCACGGCGGCGGCGTCCGGTTTACAAAAGATTCCAAGGAATATCAAACAATTCTGGACTGGATCACAGGAGCCAAAGACTGAATAACTTTCTGCGCCGCAGAGAGCCCATCTCACATCTGCGGTGGTGGATTGGCGGGCTCCTCTTCGCCTCGACGGTTGTTAACTACATCGACCGGCAAACTTTAAGCGTACTCGCGCCATTCCTCCAGAAAGAGTACCACTGGACGAACACGGATTTCGCTACCGTGTTAATCGCATTCCGCCTGGCGTACACCATCATGCAAGGAGTGGGCGGACGGATGATGGACGTGCTTGGTACGCGGCGTGGGCTGAGCCTGAGTGTCGCCTTCTACTCGGTGGTAGCGTGTCTGACGTCCTTGGCGAGCGGGATGTTGAGCTTTCGCTTTTTCCGTTTCATGCTGGGGGCCGGCGAAGCTTGCAACTGGCCGGCCGCTACCAAGGCTGTGTCGGAATGGTTCCCGCCCAAGGAACGCGCCTGGGCCGTAGCGATGTTCGATAGTGGATCGGCGATCGGCGGGTCCGTTGCCCCGTTTCTGGTCCTGGCCGTCTATCAGTGGTTTGGTACGTGGCGACCAGTGTTTCTGGTAACTGGGTGTCTCGGATTCTTCTGGCTGCTGGCCTGGCGCATGCTGTATCGCACACCCGAAGAGCATCCGCGCCTGGCGCCTTCCGAACTCGCCTACATCCGGGCGCACCGGGCCAGTGAGTCGGTTGTGGATGTCACTCACGGTGCCGCCGGTACAGTGAGCTGGAAAAAATTGCTTAGCTTCAAACAGACCTGGGGCATCCTACTGGGGCGCATGCTGCTGGATCCTTACTGGTTTTTAGTTGCCGACTGGTTTGCGATTTATTTGCACAGCAAAGGGTTTTCGATTGAGAAAAGCGTGCTGGGATTCTGGGCTCCCTTTCTAGCCGCGGACCTGGGGAACTTCTTTGGTGGAGGGCTGTCCAGCTACTGGATCGGGCGCGGCTGGCCGGTGGGAAAGTCACGCCGGACGGTTCTTCTTATTTTTGGCCCCAGCATGCTGGCGTTGATACCGGCCGCTTTCCTGTCCAATTATGCTATCTTGATCTGGCTATTCGCCTGGTCGTCGTTCGCCTACGCCGCATGCGCCACGATGTTCCTATCGCTGCCGGCGGATGTCTTCCACACTCGGGCGGTGGCATCCGTGAGTGGGCTAAGCGGGACCGGCGCAGGGATCGGAACTCTGGCGTCCACCTATCTGATTGGGCGCATCAGCGACCAGTATTCGTTTCAGCCCATCATCATCGGGGCGTCGCTGATTCCTTGTGTGGCGACGTTGATTTTTGTCGGGATGGTGCGTGCACGCAAGCAGCCGGATCCGGAAGGGATAGTGCTAAATTTCTGAGATGCGGAAGTAACGAATACGACGAGGACAGCCGGGTAACCTCGTGGTGTTTGGGCGTTAATTGAGCGCGGCCGTTGTGGACTTGAAATGGTATCCGGTGTTCTGAACGGTTAATTCAGAGGTGCCTAGTATGCGCGACTCGGACCGGGAACAGTTGCTAGCGGCCATCCAGAAATCGCCGGTCTTGCGCCAGGTTTGGCTGATGAGTGGCTTGCCGACCCAGAATGAAATGTTGGCGGCAGGGTGCCCTTCGAGCTTAGCTACCGCAAAATCTTCGGCGTCCACCCAAACTTTGCCGTTGAAAACGAACTTTGTTTTCGTTTTGGGATGAATGCCCAAGACATAGCAGCGCCGCCCTTCTAGAGTATCCGTGCCCAACAACTCGAACGAATAGTTCTGCGGCTTGATGCTGCCGCGGTTCAAGTTGGCAGTCTTGCTGGCATCTTTCTCGCCATCGATCAGATTCTGGAAGACCTTTTTGCTGACGCCTTCGACCCCGTTCGCCTCGACCACCTGGAAAGTTTTGCCCTGTGCTTTACTGTATGTTACCCGGACCACCATCTCCGCATCTGTCTTCATCCGGGAGTTCCGCAGGATGTACTTTCGCATAACGGAAAAATCGGGCAGCGTGGCATGTTTTTGCTCGTCCACCTGCGCCATACGGCCTGTAATTGCATCTAACGAAAGAGGAACTACACTGCTAGCCGGTACAGTGGCAGCAGCGCACACGCTGACCGTTGCCAGGAATGTTAAAAGTGCGGCACGTCCCATTTTCTGCCCCGTGTGCTGTCGTTGGCGGCTCATGCCTACGTTGATTACAGCACACAACGGGCCGTTACTTACCTTTACTTAATCGCCGAAAGTACTCGGCCACAGATTCCGAATAGCCGGTGGGCACTGGCTCCGAACCAGCACTGCGGACCTGTCCGGAGCGCTGCTCATCCACCTTCCGCCGCAGCTCCAATTCGAGGCGCTCCAAGGCGGGCAGCAGTTGGCGCTGGATGCGCTCGTCGAGTTGTGGACCGCTACCCGAGGCCGAATTCAACTTCTGCAGTTCTTTCAAGAGCTGCTCCGCCTCCCGACCCATTCCGGGATCGGCATCCCGGACATCCTGCCGGGCTTGACTCAGATCGCGCACCGCGTTGCCGACCTCATTACCGCCTGAGTAGGGACCCACCGGCCCGGGGCCGCCCGTACTTCCAAAGGAGCCTTGCTGCTGACCGCTCCCTTGCCCACCCTGACGTGGACCTGTTTGTTGCCCCGGCTGGCTGCCGGATTGCGTAGGCTGTCCAGCCTTTTGGCCGCCGCTCTGTTCACCTTGCTCCCCGCCCTGCTGCTGGCCGTCCTGACCGCTCTGCCCGGGTTGCCCTGGTTGGCCTTTGCTGGCCTGCCGGCCTCGGCCTTGGGTCATCTGCTCCAGCCGGCTTCGCGCGGCTTCCACTCGTGCCAGTGCTCGCTCCGCGGCGCTTTTGCCGGGATCCTTGGAGCCGGCACTTTGACCTTGGCCTTGCCCCGCCGCGGTCTGGGCATCTTTCAATTGATCGCGCAGCTTCTCCACGCCCTGCGTCATCAGTGACTCGCGGACCCAGGTATAAGCTCCCTGCCCTTGCCGAATCCACTCCGCGCCCTTCTTCATGCGCGCCGCGAGATCGTTTTGCTGCACTTCGGCCAGCGCCTCGCGAAGTTTAGACGAAACGCCCGGCTGCGAGTCGCGGCTCTGGCTGGCGGCGCCCTGCATCTGCCGTTCCAGGCGCTTGACATCATCGGCCATCTTGTCTTTCTCCGCAGCCAGCTTATCGTTTTGATTGGTCTGGCCCGGTTGGGGGCGGTTCATCCCGTTGGGCCCATTCAAGCTGGGGTTGCTAAACGTCTGGCGAAGCCGGTTCTGGTAATCCTGCTGATGCTCTGCCAGCTGCTCGGCCTGCTTCACCATATCGTCTAAAACCTGAGACGACTGCTGATGCTGCATCCCACCCAGAATGTCCTTGGCCTGCTGTAGCTTGTCGGCCGCCTTGCGCTGCCCCGACGCATTTTGCCCGGAGTTGCCCGCTTGCTGGCCCGCGGAGGCCTGCCGCATCTCATCGGTAGCCTGAGCGAGCCGATCCAGCGCCTCTTTCATACGCGGATCGCTGATCGGCTGCTGCCTGCGAGCCAGAGTACGTTGATCTTTATTCGTCTGCGGGGAGGATTTACTGGGCGCTTGCTGGCCGGACTGCTGGCCAGACTGCTGACCCTGCTGTCCTTGCTGTCCTTGTTGTCCCTGCTGCCCCTGCTGTCCCTGTTGTCCTTGTTGACTCTGCTGCCCCGATTCGCCGCGCTGTAGCTGTTCCATCTGCCGCTTGAGTTCTTCAGCCTCGCGCCGCAGCATCTCCTGCTCCCATCTTTGCTGGAAGCTCTGTTGATCCTTCTGCGCTTTGGCAGCCAGTTCCTGCTGCCGTCTGGCGAGTTCTTTCAGCTTCTCCAGAGCCTTGTCTACCGCCTGCTGTTGCTGGTCCGCGCCGGACTGCTGCTGCCCGGTCTCATACTGGTTCTTCTCGGTATCCAACTCCAGGTCGAATAGATTCTCAAGGTCGCGACCTGCGCCGCCCGCACCACCACCGCCTCCGCCCTTTTGCCCGAAAGCTACCTGAATATCCCGGAAGGTGGCCTCGGCACGAAGAGCATGCTGCAAAGCTTTTTGCTGAGGGGGCAACGCCTCCTGCCACTTCTGCTGCTTAATCTTGTCCGCGCCCTCCAGCATGGCCTGCGATGCTTGCTCCATATCTTTGACGAAGCTCTGAAATTCCTGATTGGCTCCGGTAAGCTGGCGCGCTTTTATTCTTTCCGCAAGAGACTTGGCCTGCGCGGACAGCTTGCTCTGCAGATCGTAAAGAAACTTGGCGTCCTCGGCGCTCTCTCTGGGGTTCTTCTGCCCGTTCTTGCGTTCGTTGAAAGTGGCCGCAATGATGTCTTTCTGACGCTGCGAAATCTCATTGTCTGCCTGCTGACCACCACCCCCTGCGCCGCCCGCCTGCTGCGATTGAGAATAATTTTTCTCGTAGGGCTGCGCTTCGATGAAGTACATGTCGGTTTTAACGGCGTGCTGGGCGTCGCGCGCCGTGGCGTAGATACTGACAATGTCCCCCGGCGCCATCTTGTAATCCTCGAGATAGATCACGTGGCTGCCGTTGGCACTTTTCGCACCGGACTGCTTCAGTAATGACACGGACTTCTCTTCGCCGCCATTAACCGAATATTTCAGGTTCAGTTCCTGTAAGCCGAAGTCGTCCTCGCCTTCCACCGTGACACTCACTTCTTCAATGGGATTCACCTTGGTGTCCCTTCCCGGGCGGCTTATCTTCACCACCGGTGGAGCATCTTTGCGAGCCTCGATAAAGAAATCTTCGCTGAGGCGCACATTCTCCCCCGCATCCATGGCCGCGACGTGATAGGTTCCGTCTTTCTTGATCGGCACTCGCGCTGTCAGCCAATTCCCTTCTCCGCTGTTGAGCGCGACCTGAGAGTCGTCACTGATCATCAGCAGGCCTTTCGATAGCGGCTTATCCATCTGGATGGCCACCTCGGCTTCGGTGCCCTCCACGGCCCGCAAATCGCCTCCGGGGTCTTCGGTGGTGTCCTTCATGCCGGACCATGTCGGATAGTGATAAGTGACTCGGATCTTCTTAACTCC
The DNA here is from genome assembly GCA_038232555.1 of Bryobacterales bacterium. Taxonomy (GTDB): domain Bacteria; phylum Acidobacteriota; class Terriglobia; order Bryobacterales; family Bryobacteraceae; genus JBBSHP01. The sequence goes on along the minus strand of JBBSHP010000092.1, from coordinate 3,626 downwards.
GGGCAGATCCACAACCTTCAGTGTGTAGTGCTTGGAAGCGGCCGTTCCCGCTTCTACGTAATATTCCACGTTTTCGGCTAAGCCGCCGAACAGAAACTCGAAACCGGAGCCCTCCGGTTGCGGCGCCATGTTGACCTGTTCCCACCTCGAAGTACCGTGATAGTGAGCCATGACTTTGACGGTGCGAGATTTGAAGCCCAGCAACTTCGCCGTGACCAGTTGATCGGATTTCCGACGCACACTCTTATTTCCCGGAGTGACGATGATGTCGTACATAGGGAGGGATCCGCTCTTGGGAGCGCCTGCCCATAGCAACGACGTGCCGTAGCCCAGGAACCCGGGGCCGGCGAATATCAGCCACAATAGGGCAACCACAGCCGCGCTGGCCGACGTCAGAAATCCGAAGATTCGTACTTTGGGGGCAAGCCGGTCCGGTTCGCTGGCGCGAGCGACATTCATGGTGTCGGCGGCTAGAAGCTGCACGAAGGGATCCGGCTGTTGCGTGTCGTGCCGCGACTTCTCAGCAATGGTGAGAAGCCTCTGCCCGAAATCCGGGAACTTCGACTCAGCTGTATTAGCAGCATGCCGGCGGTTCAAGCGCAGCAGGGGGATCACCAGGCCGAATCCGATAGCAGTGGAGACAGCTACGAATAACAGGAACCGCGCACTCAGAACGCTCACGTGCGAGAAGGCGAACCCGTTGATGATCCAAACCAGCAGGACCGTGAGCAACAAAGCAGCGACCGTCGTCAGGGCAGCGCCTTTCGAGATGGCCAACAACCGTAGCCGGCCTTCTACGCGCCGGAGATAAACATTCAGTTGATCGATCGCGTTCATCAGGTGTCCTTCTGTACGGATAAGTATCTGGAAGAGAAAAACGACTGGGTCAGGGCAACTATCAGCACTAAGAATAAAGCATAGCGCCAAAGGCTAAGCGGCCTGGTATGCTCGGCCATTTCGTCCAGGTTTGACGCTGCGGCTGTGGCGCTTTGGCCGGAGTTTTTCCAAAGATCTAACGTCTCTTGGGGTATCGGAGTCAAATCCGATTCCCGGCGATCGGGATGAACCGCCACCAACTCCTGCCGTCCGTTGCCGCGCCGGACTTCATAGAAGCCCTCCCGAGTGACCTGGAAAACCTGGGCGGTGCTGGCTTCTTTGAGAGATAGCGGCCGCTTGCCGTCTGGATCGATCACCTCCACCGAGCCGGCCTGTTCACGCGCAGCCCTCAGGTCGATAAACGATCCCACGCCGAGGTTGCTGGAGCGGTCATGCTGCCCACCCAGATAACGAGCGGTCTGCTCAATGAAAGGCAGGAAAGACGAGTGCAGCGGGAAATCGTTGCCCAGATTGTCCAGGGTAGATGCGAAAACCAACACCCGGCCGTCGCCGATCTGCCGCTCCAGGAGCAGCGGAGTCTGATCGGTAAGGCGGGCAATCACCCGTTCTTTGCCATCCTGGGCTCTGTGCTCCACGCCGATGGTTTGAAAGAAGCGTATGCCCTGCAGCTTGTTAGTTCCGCGTAAAACGGGATGCTCAGGATCCAGCGTGCCAATGGTCTGGAACCGATCGCCCTCGCGCGCGTAATAACGCGAGCCCGAGATGGCCTCGTCAAACACAGGCACCCTTTGCCGGGACACCGAGGAGGCTCCCAGCGCAATGAAGACCGCTCCCCCCCCACCGACGTAGCGCCGAAGATCTTCTTCAAAACCCGACGGCAGAGATCCGACGTCCGACAACACTACGAAAGCATATCTGGAGAGCGACTGGTTGGCCGCCTGGCTGGCCGGGAGCGGGTCGATCACAAACCCAGCCTGTGGCGCGGCCTCCAGGGCTGTACGAAAGAAAAGCTCGCTTTGATTGTGCGCCGGCTCATGCAGGAATAAGACTCGCCGCGGGTCAGAGCGCTCCACCGCAAACTGGAAGCGATCGTCTTCATGCAAGGAATCGCCAGGCTCAATACGCACTTCGGCACGATGGAATCCGTAGGGGGAATCCAAGGATAGAAACTGAACCGAAGCGCGTCCGTTCGCCGGCACCTCCACCTGCTTGGTTTCGAGCACCTTGTTGTCTAACACGAGCGAGACCGACCGATGTGCCGTTTCGGTGCCAATGCTTGCAACCACTGCCTGCACCCGCACTCTCTTGGGGTCATAAATACGCCCGGGTGCGGTTACACTTTCAACCATCCAGTTCGGATCTTTGGTGTCGGTGATGGGGTCGAGCAACAGAGTGATATTGTTGCCGAGTTGCAGATCGGCGAACGCCGGTGGCATGGAGGACTTCTGCATGTCGCTATAGAAGTGCACCTCCAGTGGTCCTTTGGAATCCTGTCCGAGGGTTCGCAAGGCGCGTGCAAACTCACCAAAAGAGCTGCGGTCATCGCCCGGCTGAATGGACTGAACGGCTGCCTGGAGCGCGCCCGTGTCATCTGTGAGTTGCGTCAGATAACGCACTTGAGAGCCGATTGCTAGCACTTGCGCCTTATCACCCGATCGAACGCGCGACACGGCGTCGTGGGCGCGCTGCTTGGCCCGGGCCAGATGATCGCCGTAACGCATGCTGAAGCTGTTGTCGATCGCGTACACCGTCGTCTTGCGTCCGCTAACTCCCGCGACTTTGCGTGTAATAAACGGATTCGCAAAAGCGAGCGCCAGCAGGAGAAGCAATGCGATTCGAAGCGCGAGCAGGGCGAGGTGGCGCAGACGCCGATGCTTAATCGAGCTCTGCGTCCGCTGCTCAAAAAACATCAGAGAGCTGAAGGGGTGCGGAGTGCTGCGATACTGGCGCAACAGATGAATCCAGAGCGGCAGACCGACCGCTAGAGCGCCGCCCAAAAACCAGGGTGCCAGAAATCCCATTACATCCTCCCCTGGCGGATGGTCAGATACTCGCGTAAAGCGTCGTCCAGCGGCCGGTCCGTTCGCAGCAGGAAGTAATCGATGCCAGCGCTTTTCGCTTTGGTGCGCAGAGCGTCGATATGTGCGTCGATTTTGGCCTTGTATTCGTTCTTCGCGTAATCCGGGGAAATCTCGAGCGCGTCCTGAGTCTCCATGTCGACCAGCAGCATCGGCTCGCGGATGGACGGTTGAATCTCCTGCGGATCGAGCACATGAAAGAGAATCAGTTCGTTGCCGCGGAAACGAAGTGGCTCGACGGTTTTGACTATCAGCTCAGGCTGTTCGTAGAAATCCGAGACGACCAGCACGATGCCGCGGCGTTTGAGGAACTCCTGGAGGTGCAGGAACGGTCTTTCGAAAGCAGTGCGCTGACCCAGTTGAGCGCTGTTGATGGCATGCACCACGCGGAAGAACTGGCCCTGCCGGGTGGAAGGCCGGATATAGTTGCGCACATCGTCGTCGAAAACGATGATGCCCGCCGCATCACGCTGCTGATTTGCCAGATAAGCGATGGATGCTGTGACAAACCGGGCGTAATCGAGCTTCGTGATTTTGTGGGAAGTGTAGCCCATCGAAGCGCTGGTATCCAGCACCATGGTGAGCTGGCTATTCGTCTCACCGCGATAGCGCTTCAGAAACGCCTTCTCAGTGCGGGCGAACACATTCCAATCGACGTGCCGAAGATCGTCACCAGGCGTGTAGGAGCGGTATTCGGCGAACTCCTGACTG
>JBBSHP010000091.1:0-10107 GCA_038232555.1 Bryobacterales bacterium | reverse complement strand
CCCCGGCCGCGTGATCAGCTTGATGGACTGCATCACATTGGGCGACAACTGATACTCGATGCCGGCGTACAGATCCTCCTCATTCTCACGGACGATCACCACATCCATGCCGGGATGTTTGGTCTTCACGAACGGGTGATACGAAACACAGGGACGCACGTTCGCGTACAGGCCCAGCATCTTGCGCGTAGTCACATTCAAGCTCTTGAACCCGCCTCCCTGGGGCGTGGTAATGGGCGCTTTGTAAAACACTTTGGTGCGCCGCAGGGATTCCCAGGCGCTCGGCTCAATGCCCGCGCTGTTTCCGCGCAGGTACACCTTTTCGCCGATTTCTATGGTCTCGATTGCAATCCGCGCTCCGGCCTCCTGGATGATGCGCAGCGAAGCCGCCATGATCTCCGGACCGATTCCGTCGCCATGAGCGACCGTTACAGCAGTTGTGTTGGGCATGTTGTTCAGAATCACCAAAATAGCGAGTTTGGCCGCTAACAGCAACCCGCGTAAGGCATCCGCCCTATATAGCCGGCCGCTTTGCCGCCGATAACAGGGAGAGGCAAGATGACTGTTCCCCAATCGATGTCTCCTCAAATGACGGCAGGCGAGAACCTGCTGAGGACCGCTATCGACTGCTATCTCTCGGCAATTTTCCTGTTTGCCGAATGTCTGGAAGCTGTCCGCCCGGAGATAGCCCTGCCTTACCGGGACAACCTCATTCGATTGCGGCGGCGCCTGGCCTTTGATGCCACCATCCAGACTCTGCTCGAAAGCCGCGAAAGTTTATGCAGCGAACTGGCCAGCTTCACTGTGACGGCGCGTGCCCATCGTGAGGTCAAATCGGAAGACCTGTCGGCTATGTTGGCTCTTCTGGCACATGCCGGCAACGCCTTCGCGCTCAGTAAGAATGGCTTCGAGGATCAGTTTCGGCATCTGTCGCAGCACATCAGAGTGCCCGATGCAGTGGCGCAGGGGGTCGCTCAAGGGGTTGCCCAAGGCGATAAGCTCCGGATGCAACTGAGCAGTCTCGAGCAGTTCGTCGGAGCGGTCTATGAGCAGAATTCGGAGGTCTTCAGCCGCATGCAGGACCAGATGGAGCAGGCCCAGATTCGCTTACACGATGCGGAAGCCCTGGCCGCCATCGACCCGCTCACGGGCCTGGGAAACCGGCGCGAACTCGACAAGCAGTTGGAGCTTCGGATCGCAAACACCCGTCGCTTTTGCCTCCTGCTACTGGATATTGACCAGTTCAAGGCCATCAACGACCAACACGGCCACCTCTGTGGAGATCAGGTGCTGAAGCAGGCCGCCGCCCGGGTGCTGGAACAGATCCGTGCGCGCGATTTTGTGTGCCGCTGGGGCGGAGACGAATTTGTCATCCTGCTGGAATCCGGGCTGGCCAACGCCACGGTTCGTTCGCGGCAAATCGCGGCATGGCTGAGCGGTCCGTATCGGATCTCCACCCCCGATGGCGATCTCACCCTGAACCTGAATCTATCCACCGCGGCTGCCGAGCACATGCCGGGCGAGACTCCAGACCAGCTCTTCCCTCGAGTAGATCAACTGCTATACCGCTCCAAGCCAGATCAAAAAGCCTTGGCGTGTTGATCCGCTAGCTGCCCACCCCAGCCATTTTCAAGATCTGCCGCGCTCCACTCTTCAGCAGCTTTGGATGGGACCACATCAAGTCGAACACCCACCGGCCCGTTAGCTCTGTCCGAAGCGCCCGGGCGAACTGGTCCGGCGTGAACAACTTCAGCAGCTCAGTACCGCGGTCCCACTGTTCGTCCGTCCAGCCCGCGATGCGCTTGTTGATTTCGTGCGCGATGCGCAGGTTGGTTCCAAAGCGGCTTCGCCATTGGCCTTCGTAGTGGGAGAGAAACTTCGCGGAATAATCGCGCTGCGCCACTGCTTCCGCGGCGACCGTACCCGCCATCTCACCGGCATAAATCGCCCAGCGGATTCCCTCGCCCAGCAGCGCGGAGGGCTGGCCGGCCGAATCGCCCACACCCAGGATTCCGTCGCCCACAAACCGGTCGGCCATTCCGTCCGATGGAATCAGTCCGGTGTGATACTCGATGGGCTGGGCGCCTCGAAAATCCATGCCGAACGAAGCCCCGTGGTCGAGCAGCCCGTTCAAGTAGTCTTCGGGATTCGCACTGGAGTCCGCATGGATCACACCCACGCCCAGGCGCACCCGGTGCTTGCCCCAGGGGAATGCCCAACCATAGCCGCACGGCGCGACAGAGCTGCCCACCAGCAGAACCACCTCGTCCTGATTAAAGTGCGGCGCGTAGAGGTCGTATTCCGCACCCACTCCAAAGCGCTGGTGGCCGGTGCTCACGCCGGCTTGCTTGAGTAGATCCGCCCGGTAGCCAGTCGCATCCATCAGAATGCGGCACGACACGGAAGTCTCCAAGCCACGCGAAGTTTTCACCCGCGCGCCAGTCACCCGGCCGTCCTGCAGGATGGGCCCCAGCACCGTGCTGGCCGGAAACACCCGAGCCCCCGCCTGGATGGCCCGCTCTGCCAGATGTTGATAAACTCCCCGCACATCGATCACGCACGCCACCGGCTCGGGATAACGGAACTCCGCCGTGCACTTCGGCGAAATAAACCGGCACGTGCCCACCGCATGATACAGGTGCTCCGGAATGCCGAACGCTTGCATGTCGGAGAGAAAGCTGCCGCCGGAAGTGCGTGTGGGCGAGCCGATCTCGCTATTGCGTTCGAGCACAGCCACACTTGCGCCTCGCTTAGCGGCCGCTTCCGCCGCAGCGAGTCCGCCCGGACCTCCTCCCGCGATGAGAATGTCTACGTCGCTCAACATGCCTTCGAGAACCACTGTATCGCAGCAGCCCATTCCCAACCCGAACTCCGACCGGCTGAGAACCGGCCCGGGCTGATAATAGATTTAATCCATGATTCAGGACATAATACCGGAAGGCCTCACCTTCGATGACGTCTTACTGCAGCCGGCGCGCAGCAGCGTACTGCCCGCCGATACCGACACCAGCACCTGCCTGACGCGCAACGTGGCGCTGCAAATTCCCATTGTCAGCTCGGCCATGGACACTGTCACGGAATCCCATCTGGCCATTGCGCTCGCCCAGCAGGGCGGCATGGGAATCGTTCACCGCAACATGTCCATCGAGCGGCAGGCCGAAGAAGTGGACCGTGTGAAGCGCAGTGAGAGCGGCATGATCGTGGACCCCATCACCATTGACCCGGAGAAGAAGATCTCCGATGCTCTGGCCGTAATGAAGCGCTATCGCATTTCCGGCGTTCCGGTCACCAAGGACGGCCGGCTGATGGGGATCCTGACCAATCGCGATCTTCGTTTTGAAACCCGCTTCGATCTGCCCATCTCGCAGGTGATGACCAAAGACGATCTGATTACCGTCCCGGTCGGCACTACGCTGGAGGAGGCTGGCCAGATCCTGCATAAACATCGGGTCGAAAAGCTTCTGGTCGTCGATGAAAACTACGTTCTGAAGGGCCTCATCACCGTCAAAGACATTCAGAAAAAGTTGAAGTATCCCAATGCCGCCAAAGACGATCAGGGCCGCCTGCGCGTGGGAGCGGCGCTCGGTTCAACGGGCGATTTTCTGGAGCGGGCCCAGGAGTTGGTTCGCAAAAAGGTCGACGTGCTGGTGGTCGATTCCGCGCACGGCCATAGCGAGCGCGTGATGGAAGCCGTCGCACTGATTAAAAAGAGCATGCCTGGCGTGGAACTGATTGCCGGTAATGTGGCGACGTATGAAGCCTCGCGCGATCTGATCGACCTGGGTGCGGATGGGATTAAGGTGGGGATCGGCCCGGGTTCCATCTGTACCACGCGCATAGTCAGCGGAGCGGGAGTGCCGCAAGTCACCGCCATTACGGAGTGTTCCAGAGCTACGCGGGAAGCCGGCGTGCCCCTGATATCCGATGGCGGGATTAAGTTTTCAGGCGACGTCACCAAAGCAATTGCGGCCGGCGCCGATTGTGTGATGATCGGCAGTCTGCTCGCGGGCACCGACGAGAGTCCGGGGGAAACGATTCTGTTTCAGGGCCGCACTTTCAAGAGCTATCGCGGGATGGGTTCGATGGGCGCGATGTCCCAAGGCTCCGACCGCTACGCCCAGGATGGCAGCGGCAAGCTGGTTCCGGAGGGCATTGAAGGACGTGTCCCCTCCAAAGGCCCTCTGTCCGATTTGGTCTACCAACTGGTCGGCGGACTGCGCGCCGGCATGGGCTACTGCGGCTGTGGCACCATCCGGGATTTACAGGAACGGGCCCGGTTCATGCGAGTGACGTCAGCCGGATTGCGCGAGAGCCATGTGCACGACGTGATCATCACTAAGGAAGCTCCCAACTACCGCCTCGATTAGGACACCGAGCCACGACCGCGAGGGAGTGGGACTGCCGGCATTAATGCATGTGGTTAAACAGAAACCACAACAGGATCAATCCACCGGGTATGCCTAACAACCAAGCAAACATGTATTTCATGTCAACGCTCCTCCTGACGTTTGTCTTGCAAATTCAGGTCCAAGCTTAGCAGCCGCCTCCAGCCATCTCCGCCAGCCGGTCAACGGATCAATTCCCTATACACACTGACGGGTTTCCCGAATCCAGACCGCGCCGGAAAGCCTCTACGCGCTGCGCGGAAGAGCCATGCGTAAACGATTCCGGACTGACGTGCCCGGTAGCCATTTTTTGCAGCCGGTCGTCCCCAACAGCGGCGGCCGCGCGTAATCCGGCTGGCACGTCGGTCTGGTCCACCTCGTTCTTTTTCTGGCCCGCGTTCCCCCATATGCCCGCAAAGCAATCCGCCTGCAGTTCAAGCCCCACCGACAGCCGGTTTCGTTCCCCGGGATTGCGTTCCTGCATCCTGCGCATCTTGCCCTCAATCCCCAGAATTTTCTGGACGTGATGCCCGATCTCATGCGCGATCACGTACGCTTTCGCAAACTCGCCCGGTGCACCGAAACGCTGCCCCAGCTCATCGAAGAACGCCAGGTCCAGGTAGACCTTCTCGTCCTCCGGGCAGTAGAACGGCCCCGTCGCCGTTTGCGCGGTCCCGCAGCCGGACGGATAACTGTCCCGGTAGACCACCAACTTGGCATGGCGGTAAGTTGCGCCAACTTGAGGCAGCAATTTATCCCACGTGTCCTGCACATCTCTGAGTAAATCGCCCACCCACTTCACTTGCGGATCTTCGCTGGACCTCCTGGCCGGATCGGCCGGACTGCTGACCCGGCTCGGCTCTCCGCCTCCGGAGAATAACGAGAACAGATTGGTCTTGAACACGAAGCTCAGGATCAACAGTAGGATGGTGCCGCCAATGCCGAGGTGAACTCCTCCGAATCCTCCCCCGCCGAAGCCGCCGAAGCCGCTTCCGCCGCCGCTCTCATCGCGGCGATCTTCGACATCCTGATTGTCTCCACCCGGGGTTAAGCGCATCCGTCCTCCATCACTTTGTGATTCGGTCCGCTTACAACGTGCAACCGACTGGCCAACAGTTTATCCTATTCGGTTATGCCCTCTCCCTCGCCTTCCCCGGCCATCCGCACCACCACCGTGGGATCCTACCCCGTTCCAGACTGGTTTGCGGCGAACCCGAGCGAACAGGCCCGCCTGGATGCCACCCGGGTGATCTTCGACATCCAGCGGCAAGCGGGTATCGACCTTCCCACCGAGGGAGAAATTTACCGCTTCGATCTCAACCATCCGGACACCAACGGGATGATCGATTACTTTGTGGGTGCGATGTCCGGCGTCCGCACCAGGCTGGGGCGCAGTGACTGGGACGCCTTTTCAAAATTGTCTCAGATGGGTTTCCGGCGCAAGCCGGCCGCGGTGGTGGTGGGAGAACTGGGCGAGGGCGGCTTGAACATGCAAGCCGATTGCGCGGCGGCTGCTGCGGTGGCTTCCGGACCGTTTAAGTTCACCGTGACCAGCCCCTACATGCTGTCGCGCAGCCTCTTGGACCGGCACTACGGCGACTTCGAAGCGCTCACCATGGCGATTGCGGGCGTGCTGGCCGAACAGGTGCGCGATCTGCCCTGCGCGTGTTTACAGGTGGATGAAGCCAACATTCCAGGCAATCCAGCCGACGGCCCGCTAGCCGCGCGCGCTATCAACACCGTGCTGGATGCCGCCACCGGTGAGCGCGCCGTTCACCTCTGCTTCGGAAACTACGGCGGGCAGGTGATTCAAAAGGGAGACTGGAAAGCGCTGATCGATTTCCTGAATGCCTTGCATGCTGACCACCTGGTCCTGGAACTCGCTCACCGCCCCGTGGAAGATTTGGAAGCTTTGAAAGAGGTGGATCCGCGCATCGGGATCGGCATTGGGGTGATCGATGTCAAAGTGAATGCCATCGAAACGCCCGAAGAGATTGCGAAGCGTATCGAGCGCGCCGAGCGCACCTTGGGACCCGGACGCGTCCGCTGGGTGCACCCGGATTGCGGCTTCTGGATGCTAAAACGGTCAGTAGCCGACCGCAAAATCACAGCGCTGGTGAAAGGACGGGATTTGTATTGTGGGAGTAAGTCTGAAGTGTCGGAAAACGCAGTTCGGCTTGCCTTCAGGTAACCCGCCATCTGCACTCGCTTCGTAACTCGGCTATAACAAATAAATGCCGCGCATTTTCGACAACATCGAAGAGCAACTCCTCCCCGCTCTGCGGCAAACCCTCAACCTGTCGGACCGAGCCGATTTTTGCGTCGGGTACTTCAATTTGCGCGGCTGGAAGCAAATCGCCTGCAACATCGAACGCTGGTCCGGTGGGGAAGGGAATTGTTGCCGTCTTTTGGTCGGCATGCAGCGCCTTCCTCAGGATGAACTCCGCGATGCCCTTAGCTTGGTTCACTCCTCCAACGGCCTTGATAACCAGACCGCCGTCCGGCTTAAAAAGCGCATGGCCGAGGAGTTCCGGGATCAGCTTACTTACGGCGCTCCCAACAACGAAGACGAAGCAGGTCTACGCCGCCTGGCTTCGCAAATCCGCGCCAGAAAGGTCATCGTCAAACTTTTCCTTCGTCACACTCTTCACGCCAAGTTGTACCTGCTCTTCCGCCCCGATCCCATCAATCCCGAAGTCGGGTTTCTCGGTAGCAGTAATCTTACCTGGGGCGGGCTACAGGCCCAAGGCGAATTGAATGTGGACGTTATGGACCGCGATGCTTGTCGCAAACTGGCCCGCTGGTTTGAAGAGCGTTGGACAGACCTCTGGTGTCTCGACATTTCCGACGAGCTCGCTAACGTGATTGATGAAAGTTGGGCGAGAGAGAGTCAGATCCCCCCGTACCACATCTACGTAAAGATTGCCTATCACCTCTGCCAGGATGCCCGCGAAGGTCTGGTTCAGTTCAAAATTCCCCGAAATTTCGGAACCAAACTCTTCAGCTTTCAGATTGCCGCTGTCAAACTCGCGGCACGGCACGTCACCCGCCGTGGTGGCGTCCTCCTCGGCGATGTCGTAGGCCTAGGAAAAACGCTCATGGCTACGGCGCTCGCGCGAATGTTGGAGGATGAGCAGGATCTCGAAACCCTGATCCTCTGTCCTAAGAATCTCGTCTCGATGTGGCAGGACTACCGTGAACGCTACGGCCTGCGAGGTAAGGTCCTGTCCTACACACGCGTCCTCCAGGAACTGCCATCTCTTAAGCGCTATCGACTACTCGTACTCGATGAAAGCCACAACCTCCGCAATCGCGAGGGCAGCCGCTATCGAGCTATATACGATTACATTCAGAAGAATGAGTGCCGCTGCGTCTTGCTATCGGCAACTCCTTACAACAAGACTTATGTCGATCTCTCTACGCAGCTCCGTCTGTTCATTCCCGACGACAAGGACCTCGGTTTTCGACCCGATGCCCTGCTCCGCTCCTTAGGTGGTGAAAGCGAATTTACTCGCCGCCACCAATCCTCAATTCGCTCCCTTGCTGCTTTCGAAAAGAGTACTTTCGCGGACGACTGGCGCGAGCTTATGCGCCATTACATGGTGCGCCGCACTCGCGGATTCATCCGCGACGTATACGCCGAGTTCGATCCTCAAAGCGGCCGCAAGTTCTTGCGGTTCGAAGATGGAACCTGCTCTTATTTCCCCGATCGAATCCCCAGAACCGTCAAGTTCGCCATCGATGGCCGCAATCCCAACGATGACTACGCCAAGCTCTATGCGCCGGATGTCGTCGATCTGGTAAACGCGTTGACGCTGCCACGTTATGGTCTCGGCAATTACATCGCTTCTCAACCGGATTCTCCTCCTACGCAACCCGAAGCTAGAGTCATCCAGGACCTTTCCCGCGCTGGTCGTCGGCTCATGGGGTTCTGTCGTACCAATTTGTTCAAGCGTCTCGAAAGTAGCGGTCACTCCTTCCTGCTCTCGGTGGAGCGCCACATCCTGCGCAACTATGTTTTTCTTCACGCCATCGAGAACGGATTGCCGGTACCCATCGGCTCGCAGGATGCCGAAGTTCTGGACACCCGAGCTGCTGACGATGATGAAGACTCTCCGCAGACGGATTCCGCTGCCCTGCGAACCGAGCCTGACTTCCGTTCCCGTGCAGCCGTCATCTATAACGAATATTCGACGACTCATAAGAAGCGCTTCAACTGGTTGGCCGCCTCTCTCTTCACCGCGGAAGCGCTCACCGCGGCTCTACGACGAGACTCACAGGCGCTCATGCGTGTCTTCGAAAGCTGCCGTGAATGGAAGCCCGGCGGGGATAACAAGTTGCAAGCCCTATATAGCTTGGTGTCTCAATCTCATCCAGGAGAGAAAGTCCTGGTCTTCACCTAATTCGCGGACACTGCCGCGTACCTCGCGTCGGAATTGCAAGCCATGGGCGTCACCTCCGTGCGGGAAGTCAGCGGCAATTCAGACGACCCCACCGCCCTGGCGTGGCGATTCAGTCCCGTCAGTAATGACAAGCGCGACAAGGTCAAACCGGCCGACGAACTCCGCGTCCTGATTGCGACGGACGTGCTAAGCGAAGGCCAAAATCTTCAGGATTGTGCCATAGTCGTCAACTTTGACCTGCCGTGGGCGATCATTCGTTTGATCCAACGTGCTGGGCGCGTGGACCGTATCGGTCAAAAGTCCGAAAAGATTCTCTGCTATTCGTTCCTGCCAGCCGACGGAGTGGAACGTATCATCCGCCTGCGCAATCGTGTTCGCCAGCGCCTGACCGAAAACGCCGAAGTGGTCGGCTCCGACGAGGCGTTTTTCGAGGATGACGCCAATACTTCCGCGATCCTGGACCTCTATAACGAAAAATCCGGAATCCTGGACGGCGACGAAGATGGCGAGGTCGATCTGGCCTCTTACGCGTACCAAATCTGGAAGGAAGCCATCGACCGCAATCCTTCGTTGGCCAAAATCATTCCGGACATGCCTTCGGTGGTGTACTCCACGCAGCCCCATATACCCACTCCGAAGCGTCCGGAAGGGGTCCTGGTCTACATGCGTTCGCCGGCCGACAACGATGCGCTGATGTGGATCGATCGCGAAGGCAATGCCGTCACCGAATCCCAACTGGCAATTCTGAAGGCGGCCGAGTGCGCCCCGCATACACCGGGCGTGCCGCGCGATCCACTGCACCATGATCTTGTCCAGCAAGCCGTAAAGCTCGCAGCCGCCGAAGAGAAATCCTTGGGAGGGACGCTAGGGCGTCCCTCCGGGGCCCGCTTCCGCACTTACGAGCGCCTCAAGAAATACGCGGGCGACGTACGCGGCACTCTATTCGACACGCTCGATCTGCAGCGCACCATCGATGAAATCTATCGCTTCCCGCTGCAGCAATCGGCCACCGATCAACTAAACCGCCAGATGAAAAATGGCAACGACAGCCAACAACTGGCGCAGCTAGCCATGGCTCTTCACGAAGAAAACCGCCTCTGCTTGATCCAGGAAGAATCTCCCACACAGGAACCCCGCATAATTTGCTCCCTGGGCCTCTCCACCTCAGGGGAACAGCATTGACAACGCAACTGTGGGGCAGGCATTCTTGCCCAATGCCACTTACTTTGTCCCATCTTTCCTGAAGGGAAACCCTGTCTGGTGCCGCCACGCCGCGCGCGGATAGGACCGCCGCTTCCGGCGCTTTGGCAGTTTGCATT
>JBBSHP010000090.1:0-10178 GCA_038232555.1 Bryobacterales bacterium | reverse complement strand
GCGGCATCTGGGTTCTGCATGCCGGTGAGCTGACCGGCCTCGTCCTCATTTACAAAGAGCAGGTCCGTATGCAGCAGACAATCGCCCAAAATGGCCATCCAGCGACCTTGCGTATCCCACCCTGTATCCACGGAGGTCTGTAAGCCATGCCCTTTGGCGCGCTGCAATAGACCTGCCGCGTGAGGCTGCAGCTTCTGCAAGGCAAAGACATTGCCCAGATGAAAACGCGAACATCCCTCGGCTAGTTCGTCATTCATCTCAATCGGCTGACTGAAAGCTTCACCGCTCGCGCCGGGCTGGTGCAGGAGAGCCCGCACGCCATCCGGGCGGACCAATACGACCGTGGTCGGAGTGGGCAGCGGCAACCGCGCAATCCAGCGTGTGTCGACGCCTTCCGCGCCAAGAATGGAGAGCACCCGCTCCCCAAACGCATCCTCGCCAACCGCACTCAATAAACGGGTGGGGACGCCGAGGCGCGCCAGAGCGAAGGACGTATTTCCCCCATTACCGCCCAGCCCCTGTTCAATGGAGTCCACCCAGGTGGTTTTGCCCCAACCCGGCTCGGCAACAGGCCTGACCAGAATATCCAGGACCGCGTTCCCACAACACAGGACACCTGCCGGTTTGCGATCTTGAGAACAGGACAAACTAATACGAACCGCCCGCCAGCGAATCGACAAATGCGCGCTGCAAGGGCCATTGCCCCAGAACGCGGCGGTCCTCGCGCCGGAACGAACCCGCGGTCAACACTCCGCTCAGGTCGTCTGCGTTCGCACGCTGATGTTCACGCGCCAACCATTTGCGAAGAGTGTTGGTGGTGCCCTCCAGTTGTACCAGCAGAACTGAGGCTGCTTCAGGATTAGAGCAGGTCACATTCATCGCCACCTGCAGGTGATCGCCGTCCGGACCCGCCGAAAAGACAATTCTCTCGGCGTTCTCCAGAGCAATCGCGAAGGCGCGCACGCCCGACGGCAGCGATTCCGAGCGCTTCAATACCGCCGACGGCACCAGCATCCACACCGGTTCAGCAGGCGCGAAAGGATTCACGCGACTAGCGTTGCGCACCACTTGGTATGCGGCCATGTCGTCCGGACTCACTGCCATGGCCATCAGATTTGATTTCAAAGAATAAAACGAAATCCGCCGTTGTGGTTTGCTGCCACTCAGGGAGCAGAATGAGTTGCGGCACGTTCCGCCCTGCCTCTGCGCATAGGCGCCGAGCTTCTTCCAATTGAAACGGCCACGCAGCACCAGGAACATCTGGTCCCCGGTAAACGTCGCCGCGATCGCATCCAAATCGTGCCGGTAGTCGAAGCTGGTCTGCTCGACAAAAGATTTGTATTCCAGTTCCTCCGCGGCTTTAGTTCCCGCAATCATGTTCAGTATCCCCGACCGGCGCATCGCGTCGACGTCGATATAAAGCAGCGTTGCGTTCTTATCGGGAAGATAGGACGCGAGATCCGCGGGACTCGCCGGTCCGCGTGTCAGATAGAGGTACGCGGCGCTGCCTATCGCGGCGCAGATCAACACGAGCAGCACGGCTACTTGCCACAACCGGAATCGCTTTTGCACTAACCGCAGATTACACTGCCAGTACGGCTTCTGTCATCCGGGCTGTCTGCCAGAGCTGGATATAGGGCTGAAGCTCGTTCATCATCCGCTGGAATTGCGGTAGATCAAGCGACTGCGCCCCATCGCTCACGGCTTTCTCAGGCGAGGGATGGACTTCCACCAGCAAGCCATCGGCGCCAATCGCCACGGCCGCCCGCGATAGCGCAGGTACCAGGCTGCGCTTACCTGTGGCATGGCTCGGGTCCAGCACGACAGGCAGGTGTGTCAATTCACTCAATGCCGCCACAGCAGCGATATCGCAGGTGTTGCGCGTAATGGTTTCAAATGTCCGAATGCCCCGCTCACACAGGATCACGTTGGGATTTCCATGCGCCACCACGTACTCGGCCGACATTAGCAGTTCCTTCACGGTGGAACTCATGCCGCGCTTCAGAAGGACCGGCCGTCCGCACTTGCCCAGGACCTTGAGCAACGAAAAGTTTTGCATGTTGCGCGCTCCGATCTGCAGGATGTCCGCGTACTCAGCCACAAGTTCGACATCGCGATCGCTCATCACCTCCGTGATGATCCCTAAGCCCGTGGCCTGTTTGGCCTTGGCCAGCAGTTTCAGTCCTTCCTCCTCGAGCCCCTGGAAATCGTACGGAGATGTGCGTGGCTTGAACGCCCCGCCACGCAGAAGTTTAGCTCCGGCTTTCGCAACGCCCTCGGCCGACTGCATGATCTGCTTCTCGGATTCCACCGAGCAGGGACCGGCCATAACGATGAATTCATCACCGCCGATCTCGCACCCGTTCACGCGTATCTGCGATCTCCCTGGCCGGAATTCCTTGCTGACGAATTTGTAGGGCGCAGAAATTCGAACCGCTTTTTCAACCTGGGGCATAGCTTCCACCGACTCCAGGCAGGGTGTCACGTCGCCCACTCCCACCACTCCGATAACCACCCGCTCCTCGCCTTCAATGGCGTGGATCTTGTAGCCAAACTCCTCTATTCGCTCGCGCACCTGGTCAATCTCCTGCCGGGTGGAATGTCGTTTCATTGATATGATCACGTGAAAAAGCCCTCCTATAAAAGCTAAAAGCCCACTCTTTCGAGTGGGCTTTTTGATCCGTTTGCTTTATGCCGCGTCCACTCGCTCCGATTCAGGTTTGGAACCAAAACCATGCTGGAAAAGTGACGTAAGCGCGCCGCATGAAACCTTGAGTATACGCAGACTTGCCCGGCAAAAGCAATCGCGAGACAAAGACCGTTTTCATACGAGCGCTGGTACGAGCACGGAAGAGCGTCGATAGCCTCCGTATACCTAAACAATCATCGACAACACTAGAAATAGTACTTCAACCCGAACTGAATACTTCTTGGACCCTGGGCTTGGCTCGTAATCTGACCGAAGGACGTCGGACTTGTGATATCGCGTCCCGGTGCCCCAAAACTCACATGGTTCAAGGCGTTGAACATCTCCATCCTGAAATCGAAATACTGCCTTTCTGTCGTGCGGAACTTCTTACCAACAGAAGCATCAAAGTTGAACAGGCTCCCGGCCCGAAGCGTGCCCACGCCCCCAGTACCCAGAGTGCCTACCGCGGGAATACCGAATGCACACGTGCCATTATCCACACCTGCGGCACAGAAGCTCGCCGCAGTCACAGGGCCGAAGAACTGATCCACGGTTTGGGAAGTAGCGACAAAGGGCCGGTAAGCGTTAGCGCGGACATTTCCGCGCGGAGTTCGACCGCCGGTGTTCGCGGAGCTTGCGTTCACAGTCACCGGAAAACCCGAATGCGCGTTCATGGAATAATTTACGTTCCAGCCGCCGGCAATTAAGTCCAGCGCGCGATTCCAGCCCGACCCGAATTTACGATTTTTGCCAAACGGTAAGTCGTACAGGCCACCAACAGAGAAATTATGTCTCGCGTCAAAGCATGAGGGACCCCGGTTGGCACGCCGATTGTAAGCATCCTGCCAATACGCTCCATCCGAGTTAATGCCGCCGCACCCGTAATAACCGATATTCTCCATGATGCTTTTGCTCCAGACGTAAAACCCGGTCAGCTCAAGTCCTCCGGAAAGCCTTCTGCGTCCGCTCACCTGTAGCGCGTTGTAACTCATGCGGGCACTACCTTCGGTCAGGGCGATGTTGCCAACATTGGGTAGCACTCCTGCGAGCGGCCGTCGATTGTCGGCGGAAGCCCAAGATGATACCGGCCCGACGCCCGGCAGCGGATTGTTCGCCTCATGCGGCACTACCAGGTGAGTGCCCAACTGTCCCACGTACGCAACGGTCATGGAAGTCGCATTGGTGAACTCGTATTCGATGGTGGCATTGTACTGCTGCGTGAACTGTGGCCGCAAGTGCAGGTCCCAGGCACGTCCCTGCAAAGTGGCGCTGGCGCCGGGACGAGGGCTGTTGAGTATGGCCGCCGCCGCTCCCACATCGGAGAAGCCCAACCGGATATCGCCCGGCGTACGCGGATCGTAGTTTACATTGGTCTCGACGAAGAACGGAGGATTCAACGGTAGCCGGAGGTTCGCGCCCGTGCCTTCCATGAAGCTCGACATGGCATAGCCCATTCGGAATACAAACCTGGGCATGGGATTCCACGCGAAACCGATGCGGGGCTCGAACTGTTTGAAATACGAGTCGTAGAGCGCCCGGCTGTTGCCGTCCTTTCCCGCGTAGAGCAACTGGCCGGTGGCCGTGTTGATGTTCACCTGCCGGTCCGCAACTTCGTATAGCGGCTGCGAATATTCCCAACGCATTCCGATATTCAAGGTGAAGGTGCGCGCCACTTTCCAATCATCCTGAATGAACAAGCCATCCAGCCAGTGGCGCTGGCCCCACTTGCCGACTACGGCGCCCCGTCCCTTGCTCGCCAGCGTGTTCAAGAGGAAATCGGCGAATGGGATCCCGGAGTACGAGCCATCGAACCCAAACGATCCTAGCGCGCCGTTGTTGCCCGCGTAGTAGCGATTCTGCCGGAATCGAATTGCCTGGCCTCCGATCTTCAGCAGATGCGTTCCTTTTTGCCAAGTCAGGTTCTCGCCGTACTGGAGCTTGTTGTCAACCGTAGAGCCGATTGCTCCGCCGGTGCCGATTCCGCTCAAGCCGCTGCCGAGAGTTACCCCGCTCAGGCCCGCCGTGGGCTGACCCCCAGCTATTCCGAACTTGGAATTGCCGTCCGCTCCCAGCAAACCGCTCCAGTCGATCGGAATGTTTTCATCAATACCAACACGCGTGTAGCCAAGGCGAACTTCGTTAACGATTGTAGGCGAGAACGCGCGCGTCCACGTTAAAACCGCGCTCATGGTCGGGCCGAAAGTCCCGCTTGTTAAGAATACCGGGATCGCTGCTTGGGAACCCACCGATTCATAACGGCCAATGGACCACCGAGCGGAGATTCCGTCCTTGTCGTTCGGACGGAAGTCGCCCTTGACATCTGCCTGGTGATTGACCAACTTGCTGGCGGATGAAGAAATGTAATTACTGGTGATTCCAAGCACTCCAGTGCCAGTATTATTGGGTAGCGGATAGAGATTCGGATTGGAGAACAGTTTCTGTGCTACCGGATTCGTGATGCGGTCCAATGGAATCTTATTGCCAGCGAATGGGGTGCGCGAAGCAAGATCGGGTCCGGTCCTCGGATCTCTCACTATCTGATTTGATTTCGTCAAGAAGTCGGAAAGATCGCCCGTCCGCCACGCCGCGGGCACCAGACTGGCTGTCGCCGGCCCGGAATTGCGTTGCTGCGTGCCTTCGTAATCCATGAAAAAGAATGCTTTATTCCGGATCACGGGACCGCCGAAAGTACCGCCAAAAATGTTCCGCTTGAAAAAGGCCTTTTTCACGTTGTTTCGGTTATTGAAGAACCCGTTTGCATCCAGATTGTTATTTCGCAAAAAATCGAACGCATTACCGTGGAATCGGTTGGTTCCGCTCTTGATGGTCGCGTTGACGATTGCTCCCCCGACGTTTCCAAACTCCGAGGAACCATTGCCGGTAATTATCCTCACCTCTTCGAGGGCATCCACATTCGGTTCGTACCCGACGCGGTTATCGATCGAGTCGTTGTTGTCGATTCCGTCCAGCAGAAAGTTGTTGGTCTGTTCGCGATTGCCGTTCACCTGGGGTCGGCTCCCGCCTGTTTGAAAGCGGGCGGAGGTATTCATTTGGCCAGGGTTGGTGGAAATGGCGCCCGGAATGAGCAGCGAGAGGCTCACAAAATTACGGCCGTTCAAGGGTATCGAAGTCAACTTCGCCGCGGTCAGCAAACCACCTGTTGCAGTGGATTCGGTTTGTAAGATCGGCGCGACGCCGGTAATCTCGACGGACTGGGTGGTCTCGCCGACCTCTAACTTAACGTCTACACGCGCAATCTGATTCACTTCGAGCTTGAAGGGCCCAAGAGTGGTCTTCTTAAATCCCTGAGCTTCGGCTACGACGCTGTAGTCTCCGACTTGGAGGAACAGCAGGTTATACAGGCCGGATTCATTTGTCGTGGCCGTGTAGGTTTGATTGGTGCCGGTGTTGGTAGCGGCCACCTTCACGTTCGGAACAACCGCTCCGCTGGGGTCCGTTAGGGTACCCGTAATCGATGCCGTCACAGTCTGAGCCGAAGCGACTCGGCCGAGAAAAAGCACCGTAAACGCCAGCAATGCTATCCACTTATTGCACATGAGAAACCTCCACACCTGACTCAACTGCGTGTCATTAGATTGTATTGCAACGTGATGCCAGAGTCCAGAGCTTTGTTACAGAGCCGCTGACTAGGGCCCTAGTGCACCGGAGTTTCTGGCCGGACTGGCAAAGGCGGGTGGATGCCGTCCCAACGAGCGTCGCCGGTGCGCCGGTAGCCGCGCGGCAGCGTTTTCCAATCGGGGCGCGTGATGGCGTTCAAGTCGTACACCACCTTCCCATCCCGTATGGTCAGTTCGCACACCAGCTTGTTGTCGCCCCGCAGCCGAGTCCCGTACATATCGTCGTACCCAAATATGCCGCGTTCCACTCGAAGCACCGTCACGTCGGCGGGGGCGCCAACTGACAGATTGCCAAGCTCGTCATGATGAATCTCACGGGCCGGATTCCAGGTGGACCGCGCCACCACATCATCGATCGACATGCCCATCACCAGAAACTTGCTCATGAGATTGGCCATGTCTTTCAGCCCGCTATTCATGCTGCCGGCATGCAGGTCCGTCGAAATCGAATCGGGATAGAATCCTTCCTTCAGCGCGGGCACAACGATGGCCCAGCCGAAGCTGCCGCTGCCGTGTCCCACATCGAAGATTACCCCGCGCTTCCGTCCTACCAGGAGGGCGGGATTGACGTGTCCGGCTTCGTCCTGCTCATTTCGCAGGCCGGAATAAACATGGGTGTAAATATCCCCGGGCCGCAGCTTCTTAGTGAGTAGCTCTTCCAATGATCGTTCGGGTTTATTGGAGCCGAAGTCCACCATGACGGGAATGTTCGCCAGCGTGCCCGCCTCTACCGCATGTTCCACGGGGGTCCATTCAGGCCCCGCATAATGGGCCGTTTTGATTCCAACGATTAGGCCCTTATATTTCGCCGCCATCTCGGCCGCCGGCGCGACCTCCATATCGGCTTGATCGTTCTCGAACTTTCCGCCGCGCATGCCGTTCCCAACGATGTTCAAAAATGCCAGGACGCGCGTTTTTGATCGATCGATAATGCGCTGCTTGAAATCTTCGAAGTTGCGCCAACCGGCGCAGCCCGCATCGGCCACTGTGGTCACTCCGGAGCGGAATGTGAACCCATCCGGCGCCAGGCTGAGGTCGCCGGCGTAAGATCGCGGCTCCCCGGTCCCCGTATACACATGCACATGGATATCAATCAGACCGGGAGTGACGTAAAGTCCGCGCACGTTCACCGTCTTCAAAGCCTTGGCTGGATCGATATGCGCCTGGACGGCAGCGACTTTCCCGTCCTTCAATGCGACATCCCGAATCGCGCTAAGCTTGTTTTTCGCATCAATGACGTGACCGCCTTGCAATAGCAGATCGTACTGTTCGGGCTGCTGCGCCAAGCAGGATGCCATCGCGAACACCAGCGGCAGCGCGCGGCTGAATCCACGAGTGGAAGTAGTCTCTAGTGTTTCCATGATTCCTTCTGGTACGGGAAAGTTCGCCAGTCTTCCGCGGCGCGCCCGTTCAAATCCCACATCACTTTGCCGGCCCGCAAAGTCATCTCAGAAACGATCAACTGCGTGCCCGACTTTCTGGCCCCCGCCGAATCCACAAAGCCGAAGCTGCCGTGGTCCAGCCGGAGCACTGCGATATCGGCCACCGCGCCCTGGTCCAGGTTGCCGAGTTCCCGCCGCTTGATCTCCTGCGCGGGGTTCCAAGTCGCCATCCGAACCACCTCACCCAATGGCGAGCCGAGATTCAGCAGCTTCGACATGATATTAAGGATGTCCTTCATTCCCGCATTCATGCTGTTGACGTGGAGGTCGGTCGAGATCGAGTCAGGATAAAAACGCTGCTGATACGCAGGCACGGCGACATACCAATAGAAGCTGCCCGCGCCGTGGCCGATGTCGAACACGATACCGCGTTTGCGGCCAGCCTCCATCGCCGGATTCAGCTTCCCTGTAGCCACCATCAGTTCTTCGCGGTGCCCCGAATAGCAGTGCGTGAAGATGTCGCCGGGTCGCAGTTTGTCTAAAAATAGCGCACTGAGATTTCGCTCCGCCGTGATGCGCCCGAAATCCACCATCACCGGCAGTCCGGTCAGCTCGCCAGCTTTCACCGCGCCCTCTACCGACGCCCAGCCCGGCCCATTGTAGTGCGCGGACTTAAACCCTACGATCACGTCAGGATTGGCTTGGGCGGTTTTCGCAGCGGCTTCGGCGTCCATGCCCGCGGGCTCATCGTCATGACCGGTGCCCATCCCCGCTGCAACGATGTTCAGGAAAGCGAGGATGCGAGTCTTCGAGCCCTCGATCACTCGGGTTCGGAAATCGGAAAACGTCTTGGAACCGGCCGATCCCGCATCCACCATGGTGGTCACGCCGCTGCGGAAGGAAAACGCATCTGGCTGCACGCCTTCACCCTTCAGATCCTGCCACACGTACACGTGAGCGTGAATATCGATCAGGCCGGGCGTAACGTACAGGCCGGCGACGTTCACCGTCCTGCGGGCTTCCGAAGCAGCGATCTTCGGGGCCAACAGCGCGACCTTACCGCTCGCTACCGCCACGTCCATCACCCTGCTTATGTTGTTCTTGGGATCAATGACATGGCCGCCTTTGAGCAGCAGGTCGTAGCGAGGCTGCGCGCTCAGCCCCGCCCATGCGGTCAGGAACAGTACGATCCGGCGCATTGTGCCACGCTGACGCCTGTTACCAGGCCAGCTTCGCGCCAAGTTGGATGTCGCGGTTCTCGATAGAGGTCCCCGTGATGTTCCCGAAAGAAGAGGTTCCGAAACTCGCGCTAGGATTGCTGAATTGGGGAGAGTTCGTTACATTGAATGCTTCAATCCGGAACTCAAAGCGGGCACGCTCGCGAATCCGGAAATTCTTGAACAGCGAGAGATCCGTATTGAACAGGTGAGGTCCGTTGATGAGATTCCTGCCTGCGTTTCCGTAAGCGAACGTCCCAGCCGGAACGGCGGCAAACGCAGTCGCGTCGATACAGCCAGTCAGATGCCCGCTTCCACAATTTGCAGAAGCGGTATGAACCAGGTTAGGACGGTAGGTTCCCCGAGCGCTGGTATTCGCGGTATCATTGCCGACGCTAACATTGATGGGTAACCCCGATTGCAGTACGGTAATGCCGTTGATCTGCCAGTTTCCGAAAGCGTTTCGGACTATTCCGTTGGCGCCTTTGAAGAACGGAATCTCCCAAAGGTAGCTCGCCACAAAGCGGTGGCGAATGTCCCAGTTTGAATTGCCATAATCACCGCGCCAGTTGTAAGGATTCATGGGAGCGCCACCGCCGTTTGAATCGGTCGAGACGTCCAGCGTGTGCGCCCAGGTATAACTCGCCAGGAACTGAACGCCTCTGGATAAACGTTGCCTCACGACGAAGCTGAGCCCTTCATAGTTTGCGATCTCATCGTTTTGGATTGTGCGAATCGATCCAAACAGCTGATTAGGCCGGCGCGACTGAATACTGCCTGGTCCTGGAAAATACGGCGTGTTGTTGTAGTAGCTGCGGTCCAGGTGATACGAGTGCGACCCAAGATACTGAAGCTCCAGACCCGCGTTCCGCCACGCCGCCTGTTCGATTCCGAAGCTCCACTGATTCATCCGGGGTGTTTTCAGATCCCAGTTATCGGTGATCACGTCGGGAGTCGTTGGCACAGCATTTGCCGGACCTCCAGTCGGGTTTGTCAAAGAAATGGTCGGCGTGGTCGGATTGCTCGTGTAAGTAGTAGCCGTTGCAAACGGCGGGTTGGTGTTTAAGAACGTTTGGCTGTTGGTCTGATTCGGGTTGTAGTAGATGCCGACGCCCCCGCGGAACACGGTCCTCTCTGTCACACGATACGCGAAGCCCAGTCTCGGAGCCCAGTTGGTGTGTTGCGGAAACGTAAGCTTGAAACCCGGAGCTGGCACCTTGTCCGGAACAAACGCAGTCTGCTGCGGGTTCAG
>JBBSHP010000089.1:0-10332 GCA_038232555.1 Bryobacterales bacterium | reverse complement strand
GAAGACGAGCTGTTCCTTGTGATCAAAGGCATCTTTCGCATGGAATTTCGCGACCATGCCACGACGCTCGCAGCCGGCGAGTTCCTGGTGGTGCCGCGCGGAGTTGAACACAGGCCGGTAGCGGACCAAGAGGTTGAGGTGCTGCTATTCGAACCCGCCGGGACCAAGAACACGGGCAATGTGGAGAGCGACCTGACTGCGCCGCTCATCGACAAAATCTGAACATGTGTCCCGCGCTACTGGCCGGATCACACTCAGATTCATTATGAACACCGGCAATTGGCGAAACCTCAATCCTGCGGCACTAACCGGATCATGCTCAGGCTTACCGAAAACACCCGGTCGTCCGTAGGCACGCTCCAGGTTGGACCCGCTTGCACTTCGATGCGGTACTCGGATGCATCCGGCAGATCGGATTGCACCACGAACAGGCCCGAACGATCCAGTGTCCACTCGCCCACCGGCTGCCCGTTGACTATTGCCCGCAACTTAACCGGATGCCCCTCTGAGGCATGACCGCGGATGCGCAGACGATGCGGTATGGCCTTCACCGGGACCAGGCGGGCTACCGCGCTGGCCCCGATCCAGCGGTATCTGTTTCCGAATACTCCCTCCAGCTCATACCACTCGCCTAGCAGCCGGTCAGCGTGACCCGGGGCGGAGAAATCGATCACATCGCCGCGATCCCCCGGATACAGCTCGGCCCTGTCGCGGGATTGAAGCAGGTTGTAAACGCCGCCCTCGTTGGCCGCCCGGTAGTTGCAAGCGGCACACTGCAAAGCGTCCTCGGGGTCGCGCACCAAGGGACTCCGGCAGTCCGGACACCGCAGCGCCCGTTCAAAGCTCTGTTGCTTGAACGTTACCGCGACCGGGTCTCCGCCCTTGCGGCATACTGCAGCCAAGGTTCCACCCAGTAGCTTGGCGGCGCTCCAATCGGAGCCGTACGGATCCACCCGCATGGCCGCCCGCTTCACCACGCGCTCGCCCCAGCCACGCTCCGGAACGAACATCTCATACTCCGCGTCCGCGAAATGTTTGTGGATGAGCGTGTGCCAGTCCTTCAGCCCCATGGTGTGGTTCTGGCGAATGCCGAAGCTTTCTTCCTGATGCGCGCCGATGACGTCCCGAACAAAGTAGCCGAGCAGACCCCAGTCGTACAGCTTCCGCTCCCACGGCTTCATCGTGTCGTAATAAGGGCAGCGGTAAAGACGCATCGACAGGGTACGTTTCAACGGCTCTTCCGCGAACAGAAAGATGCCGCCGGGAGCGAGCACGCGTTTTACCTCAACAAAGACGCTCTCCATGTTCAGGAACTGGCTGAGCATCTGGAAAGCGAGCACCAACCGGATCGAGCCATCGGCAAATGGCAAATTCACCGCATCGCCGGCTACCCGGACGGGCGCACGCGCAAAGCCCCAGCGGTCTTGCAATGCGATGCCGTGACGTAGAGAATCCGAAGAGATGTCCAGAGCGAATCCGCTGGCGCCGAACTCATTGGCCAACAGGTAACTGGTATGCCCGACGTTGGATCCAATCTCCAGGAACGGCGACATGGGGCCTATGAATTTGAGATGATTGCGGATCACCGCGCCGCGCCGCTGGTTCTGCTCGGCGTAATGGGCGATGGCCCGCTCGGGCTCGCCCAACGACGCGAAATTGTGAAACTCCACCTCGGCCCGTTTGACCGAAAACGATTGCGCTTCCCTCTCAGGGCGCGGTTCCGCAGTCACAACAACATGTCCAGCCGGATCGCTCGCAGATCGGTCAAAGTAATGTCCGGAGAGTGCGACTGCAATTCTTCAAGACTGATCACACCTGTCGCCACCGCGATCGATTGGACGCCATTCGCTTGGGCCGCCTTCACATCGTTTGGATGATCGCCAATTAGCGTGATAGGGCTGTCGGGTCCGATCCACTTCTGGCGTCGCGCCTCGCGGATCGCCATGCGCGCCAACCCGCTGCGATCCCGGGCCTGCTCGGCAAATGCACCGAAGCGGAAATAGGGGCGCAGACCGGCGTGGTCCATCTTCTTCCAGGCGATGCGAGTGAGGTTGCCCGTCACCAGGCCCGTAACCACGCCGCGCCGCTCCAGTCTCGAAAGCAATGCGCGCACTCCGGGACAGACCTTGCCTTGCAGGTCCGGACAGCTTCGGGAGTAAAGCCATTGCGCGCGCCGGACGATGTCCGGCATGACGCCCAGAATCGTCGTCGCCCGCATGCCGGCGCGGGCCAGCATGCAGCTGAGAATGTCGCGATCGAGCATCCCCGCCACCGGCACCCCGTCCGTAGTGGTTTCGAAACCGGTGGTGCGGCGGACCGCCTCCACCAGCGCCTGCCGGTGGTGCGGGCCGGCTCGACGGATCAGCGTTCCGTCGATATCGAACAGCACCAGAGGTTTTCCGTGGACCATCTTTTACTATAGCGGCCATGCCAGGAATCGGGTCCGGTAGCATACCAGCATGGAACGGAAATTCCCTGATGGAAAAACGTTGGGTCTGGTGCTTGGTGACATCACCACCATCCACGTCGATGCCATCGTAAACGCGGCCAACTCTGAACTGCAGGGTGGCGGAGGCGTAGACGGAGCCATACACCGCGCCGCCGGGCCACAGTTGATGTTCGAGTTGATCCACATCCGCGCCAGGTCCGGTAAGTGCCCGCCGGGAAGCGCGGTAGTGACGAGTGCCGGTGCTCTGCCGGCGCATTATGTGTTCCACGCGGTCGGCCCCATTTACCGGGACGGAGCACATGGCGAGCCGGAGTTCCTTGCGAGCTGTTACCGCAAGTGCCTGCAACTGGCCGAGGAGCGGGAAATCCACTCCATCAGCTTTCCAGCCATCAGTACCGGCGTTTACCGCTACCCGCCGGAAGACGCAGCCCGCATAGCGATCGGGACCGTGGGAGCGCATTTGCAACGTCCCGATACGAAGGTTCGCGAAGTGCTCTTGGTGCTCTTTGACCAGGTAAACTACGGCAACCATGCCAGAGTGCTCTCTTCCATGTTTCCCGAGCCGCTAGAATAAGAGCTATGCAAGTACTGCAAGCCGGGGAGCACAAGTTCCTGTTGCTGGAACTGGACCCGGACTTCGTGGCTAACATTGCCAAGCAGGCCGGCTTCGAATACCGCATCGACGAAGGCAAACGCAGTCTCAGCCTGGACCTGCTCGCAGCCGACCGGCAGGCCCCGCTGCTCTTATTCGATGCCGCCGACCCTGGCAACTTGGGCTGGTTCTCGCGCTGCCAGTTTTATGTTGACGGCCGGACCGGAGCGGTTCTCCAAACGCCCATCTGTGTAGCGAATCAGCGGGACCGCTCGGGCCGGGCTCTGCCTCACGCCATTCGGGTGCAAATCGCAAAGGAGCTGCCGACCTCTTTCCGCTTGCCGGGCAAACAGCCCGTGACGGAGCAGATGGTTTATGCGGTTCTCTACAACCTGCTAAATGCGCTTATGAATACGGGTGTGGGTGTCTGCGGCGGATCGGTAGTAAAACCGCTGGCAGGCCGCACCGAAACGATCGGGACTCGGAATTAGCTGAGGTTGTAGTACACACGTTTAGTACGATCTCGACGCAAACAGATGCCGCAATCCCGCCCATCTGTGGCACTCTCTAGTTACTACAACTGACTCGGAGGAGAGTCCCCTTGTGAAAGTGAGGCCAGCGCGTCGCGGAGGAGGCTGGCCTCCTTTTTTGCCGAACGACGCGTTTCTACCAGCTCATCGCGAGCTTGACGAACGTCCGCACACCCACGCCGGTTGGGCCTTTCGCCATGTACGGCTTGGCCTCGTCCAAGTAAGCAGTGCCGGCGATATCCAAATGCACCTAGGCGCTCTGGCGCAAGTGTTCCAGATTGCGAAACCGTTCCTGGCCTCATGCCCCGCTCCACTGCAACAGACTTCGGTGGTTGTCGCTGCGACGCCTACTGCATCTAACACTTCGCCGTTTAGCGCGGCGCAATAACACTCAATATCAGTCGTTCCATGAGCGGCACGGGGCAAGCCTTGCGGAGCTTTGCGTTCTCTGTTCCGGCAAACGCCAAGAATTTCTGCGCAAGCGCTGCTGGCGGTTCAAGTTGTCCCCTGATACCGGCGATTCTACAAGGCGCCAACAGCCCAATCGCCGTCATTCAATTCGTGAGTGGATCGGGATTTGACCCGATACAAGTGTCAGTAACTGATTCCGCCAACCGTACTTCGAGGCAGGTAATCCTGTTGGCCTATCAACCGCCTGGCGGACCAGCACTGCCGAGCGGGACGCCTGGTCTTACGATGCTGAATACCACAGTCGGCGGAACTCCTTAGATTTTTTGACGCAGCGGATCGGCTGAACAAGATCGTTTGCTGAAACAATTCTTGCCGACGGCCTGATTTGGGGTAAGGTGCACCGGTGCAACTCACACGCCGTACAAAAATTTACCGTTACAACTGTAACGTTGCGAAGAGCTCTTTCACTGCTAGTTATGTAGCGAAGTAATTGTCGCGTGCATAAAAGGAACTTTTGTGAATAATATTGACAACGATAAGAAGAAGACACCACCGGCACCGTGCCCGGCAGGATGCGAAGTCGGACCTTGGAAAATCAAAGGCGGTGATAAGGGTAAACCGCGCGCGGCGCAGTCCCGTAAATATCGCTACAATGCGGCTGATGACGAGTACAATCGCTCTTTTGTGACACCGGGAGTCCCGGTCCTGCACGATTGCAATGGAGACGAGGCTCTTTATTCTGGCCAGAACTTCATTGGCAGCTTCACAAAAGGCCTGCCCCACCATGGTCTGGGAACACCCCACCCTGGAGAGGTTAATCACGCCGCATATTGTAAATTGCTCACCGCTCTCGATAGCGCGCACCAGAGTGATTTTAATAAAATCAACTTGGGTTGTCCGCCTAATTCGCGCAAGCTCGAGAACCCGCAAGGATCGTACGCGTTCGACATGCAGGGAGCCGATTCTCACTCCCTCCGGATTCCACCAGCCCCCAGCTTTTCAAGCCAATCCGAAGTCGCGGATATTTCCGAGAATTACTGGATGGCGCTGGCACGGGATATTCCTTTCTTAGATTTCCCCCCCAGTGCCGCTGACCCGTTATTCGCGGCTGCTTACACGGATCTCCATCGGTTTCCATTCTATTCTGCTGGCGATCCGGAGTTTTTCCCTACACCGCTGACGCCGGCCAACATCTTTCGCGGTTTCACTCAAGGCGATCGGATGGGTCCGTACCTGTCGCAACTTTTGTTGCACGATGTACCATACGGGTCGCAGACCATCTCGGCTCGCATCCACACGCTTCTGCCCGGTATCGATTTCATGACTACGTTTAAGGAGTGGCTGGATGTACAGAATGGATGTGATGTCGCCCAGAGCAACTGCGATACGGTGCCGCGTTTCATCCGCAGTCCCCGCGATTTGGGCCAATATGTTCATGTTGATGCTACCTTCAACGCATTTCTCAATGCGGCGCTGATTCTGTTTTCCGGGCGTCCTCCGGCCCGGCGCTGTGAGGCTGCCGCCGGCTTGGGGGTACCCTTGGCCACGTCCCTGCCCTATATCAACCCCATGGCACCGATGGAAGAAGAGTCGGGCAAGGTTCCAAATGAGGTCGGCATGCAGACCTTCGGCCTGCAGCACATCACTTCCCTTCTTCTGGAGGTCATGAATCGGGCGCTGAAGGCCGTTTGGTACCAGAAATGGCTGGTGCATCGGCGGCTTCGGCCCGAGGAATTTGGGGGAAGGCTACATCGCCACATCACAGGCCCTTCCACTCCCTATGACATCCATAGCTCGTACGGACCCTCTCCGCTGTTTCAGTCCACTGGGCAGTTCAGCATCTTCTTGCACAACAAGCATCAGAATGCGAACAAGCGAAGCGATCCGGATCACGACAAAGGCACATATCTGCTTCCGATGGAATTCGCCGAAGGCTCGCCAGTGCACCCATCCTATGGAGCAGGTCACGCCACAGTCGCCGGTGCATGCGCTACGGTGCTGAAAGCGTTCTTCCCGGAAGACCAGCTCTTTGCGAATCCGGCCATACCCAACCGTACCGGAAGTGCGCTCGTTCCGTACACGGGGCCGGATCCCATCACCGTGCGCGGTGAACTCGACAAGCTCGCTTCGAATATTTCTCTCGGCCGCAACTTCGCAGGCATGCACTGGCGATCCGACCACACCGTATCCCTGAGGTTAGGGGAAAAGATTGCCATTAGCTTACTCTACGACCAATGTAAGCTCTACAATGAATCTTACTCATGTCGATTTCACCGCTTTAGTGGCGGCCCTGCTATTCAGATCGACAAGACCAGCACTGTCGCAGATCTGCGGACGTGGATGACAACATACTGAACCGCATGCAAACTCCGAGGCACATTGGTCGAGGCGTCAGTGCACTGGGAATTAGCCGAGCGGTAGTCCCCTTGTGAAAGTGAGGCCAGCGCGTCGCGGAGGAGGCTGGCCTCCTTTTTTGCCGAACGACGCGTTTCTACCAGCTCATCGCGAGCTTGACGAACGTCCGCACACCCACGCCAGTCGGGCCTTTCGCCATGTACGGCTTGGCCTCGTCTAAGTAAGCAGTGCCGGCGATGTCCAAATGCACCCAGGGAGTTTCGCCCACGAATTCGCGTATAAACATCGCGGCTGTTATCGACCCTCCCCATCGGCTCCCGATGTTCTGCAAGTCGGCGTAGGCGCTCTTTAGACCTTCTTTGTACTCGTCGTCGAGCGGCATGTGCCACATTTTCTCGCCTTCAGAATTAGCCGCGGACAGCAGCTTCGCTAAAAAGCCCTCATCATTTGTAAACGCCCCGCTGCGAAGCTGGCCCAGCGCCACCACGATCGAGCCGGTTAACGTCGCGGCGTCCACCAGATGCGTGCAGCCCAGCCGCTGCGCATAGCTGAGCGCATCGATCAGGATCAGCCGGCCTTCGGCGTCCGTATTCAGCACCTCAATAGTTTTCCCCGCCATCGACGTAATGATGTCGCCGGGACGTTGCGCACGGCTGCCCGGCATATTTTCGACGGTCGGAATCAGGGCTGTCACTGCCAGAGCCGGCTTGAGTTGCGCCAGCGCCTGCATCGCGCCAAGCACCGCGGCCCCACCCGACATGTCGTACTTCATCTTCTCCATGCCCTCAGAGGGTTTGATTGAGATTCCGCCCGTATCGAACGTGACGCCTTTGCCCACCAGGCCCAGGTGATCCTGAGTGGCAGGCGCGTTCGCCGGCCGGTAGCTCAGGACGATTAACGCGGGCGGTTCCGCGCTTCCTTGCGAGACGCCCAGCAGCGCACCCATGCCAAGTTCCGCCATCCGTTTCTGATCCAGGATGTCGCACCCCAGGCCGTAGTGTCCCGCCATTTCGCGAGCCCGCTCAGCCAGTCGCGTAGGCGTCAGAAGATTACCCGGCTCATTCGCAAGCGACCGGCTGAAGTTCTGCGCCTCGCCCAGAATGCGGCCTTCGGCAGCGGCAGTCTGCGAACCGCCCTGGATGCGGAACGATTCCACCCGGTGTTCGTTCTTCTTTGGATCCGTTTTATAGCGATCCGGTTCGAAATCCCCGGCGATAGCACCTTCGACCGCGGCACGGCCGAATTCGTCCCCCGGGAATGTCGTCAAGTCCAGCGCGATTGTTTTCACGCCCTTGCCCTTAAGAGTGCGAACGATGGCTCCGGCTACGCTGCGCATCTCATTCGCGGTGAACTTGCTGCGATCGCCCCCGCCCGCCAGCACCAGTCGTTTTGCGCCGCCCGTGGTCCCGTGTAGCACCGCGCTTTCACCCGGCTTGCCCCGAAACTCGCCGGACGCATAGAGTTCCTGAATCCGCTCATCCTGAATTTGTTGAAAGTGAATCTGTTCGGACGCCTTTCCCTCAAAGCCCAGAATGACCAGCGCATCCGGTGAGAACGGCTCCTGCGAATCGATTAATATATCCATTTATCCCCGTCTCCCTATCGCGGCCCGCGCTTCTGCCTGCATTTCGCGAGTTCGTTCCGCTTCCCTTTTATCATGCAGTTTCTTTCCTTTTCCGATCGCCAGCTCACACTTAATCCGCCCGTTTTTCAAATACATTTTGGTCGGGACAATGGTCAGCCCCTTCTCTCGAATCTGCACTTGCAGCTTGTCGATCTCGCGCCGGTGCAGCAGCAGCTTGCGGCGCCTCACTGGCTCATGATTTTCCCGGTTGCCGTGCGAATACTGACTGATATGGGCGTTGCTCAGCCAAGCTTCATTCTCTATGATTTCGGCGAAGCTGTCTTTCAATTGGACCTTGCCGTCTTTAGCCGCTTTCACTTCGGTACCCGATAACACCAAGCCCGCCTCAAAGCGGTCGAAGAGCTGATAAATGTGGCCGGCATGCCGGTTATCGCTCAGAATCTTGAAGCTGCCGTCCTTAGCTTTGGTATTCAACTGATTTTGTATTCAACGCAGCCAAAACCCTCTGCGTCAAGCACTTATGTGGAAGGGCTCCGCACGGCGCGAATCTCGATCTTAACATAGGACCGTCCCAAACTACATAACATGATTGTTGGCACTAAGTTACGAGTTCTCGTCTGGATTTCGCTGGCCTTCCTGTTGTGCCCTGGCTCCGATCTGCTGGGACGAAACCGGAAGGGCGACAAGTTCCTCAAGCTGGCCCGGGCGGCCGAATCGCGCAAAGATTTTGATGCGGCCCTGGCCTATTACAACCAGGCCATGAGTCAGGATCCAGCGGATACAGCCTACGAGCTCGGGATGCGCCGGGTGCGTTTCCAGGCTGGGCAGGCACACGTCCGTGCCGGTCAATTACTGCGCGAATCCGGCAAATTGGAAGATGCCCTGGTCGAGTTCCAGAAAGGCTTCGGAACAGACCCTTCTTCGCCGATCGCCCTGCAGGAAATCAAACGCACCATGGAGATGCTGGAGCGCAATCGGGCAGGTTCCGTCCCGCCCTCTCAGGCCAGCTTAACGCCGGCTGATATGGAGCGCCAGAAGACCCAGGACCGTATTGAATCCCTGTCGTCCGCTCCGCAGCTCAAACCCATCACATCGCAGATCAGCACCTTGAAGATGAACAACCAGCCTCCGAAGGTTCTCTACGAAACGGTAGGCAAACTGGCCGGAATCAACGTGGTCTTCGATCCGCAATTTCAGTTCAGTGGGAAAAACGTCAACCTGGATCTCACCAATGCCACGCTGGAGGAAGCTCTCGACTATATCGGCATGCAGACTAAGACTTTCTGGAAGCCGATTAGCTCGAACACGATCTTCGTGGCTGAGGACAATGTCACCAAGCGGCGCGATTATGAAGATCAGGTGGTGAAAGTCTTCTATCTCAAAAACGTCACCTCAGTCCAGGAATTTCAGGAAATCGTGACCGCGGTTCGTTCCATCACCGACATCCGGCGAATGTTTACGTACGCTGCCCAGAACGCGGTGATGTGCCGCGGCACCGTGGACGCGATTGCTTTGGCGGAGAAGCTGTTTCACGATCTGGATAAACCGAAATCGGAAGTGGTAGTGGACGTGATTGTGATGGAGGCCAACCGGAACAAGACGCGCGACTATGCCGCAGGCCTTGTTTCAGGGGGCAAAACAGGGTTGGTTATTCCGGTCGGCTTTTCGCCGCGCGGCGTCACAGGCACGACGACAACACCTACAACGCCTTCCCCCGCCGGGACGCCGACCCCTAATCCTATCCCAAGCACCGGCGGCTCTAGTGGTTCATCTTCGATCTCTGTCTCTCAAATCGGCAAAGTGGGCTTCAGCGATTTTTCGCTGTCCTTGCCTGGAGCTCTGCTGCAGGCAGTGATGACGGATAGCCAGACCCGGGTGCTGCAGTCTCCGCAGGTGCGGGCGTCCGATGGGCAAAAGGTCTCATTGCGTATTGGCGATAGGGTACCCTATGCGACGGGCAGCTTCCAGACGGGTATCGGAGGCGTAGGGCAAGGTGGTGGTTTTAGTCCTCTCGCGAGCACCCAATTCCAGTTCGCCGAGGTAGGCGTAACTGTGGACATGACGCCTCACGTGCATGGAGGCGACGAGGTGACGCTGCACGTGCTGATCGAAATCTCGAACGTCAGCAGCAAGGTCGTGATTAGCGGGGTCGAGCAGCCCGTCATCTCACAGCGTAAGAATGAGGCGGAGATTCGCCTTCGCGACGGCGAAATCAGCCTGCTGGGCGGATTGATGCAGGGACAGGACTCAAACGCAATCTCTGGCATTCCCGGGCTGGTGAATGTCCCGGTGCTCGGTAAGTTGTTTTTCGGCAGCAGCAACAAGGATGTCAGCCACGGTGAGTTGTTGATCGCCCTGATCCCTCACATTATCCGGAGCCCGAGCATTACGCCGGTCGACATGCGGGGTG
>JBBSHP010000088.1:0-10385 GCA_038232555.1 Bryobacterales bacterium | reverse complement strand
GGTTGTGATACAGCGTCGCGGCCAGCGGTTCAAAATACTTAGGGTGGCAATAGATTCGAATTCCCTTCTCCCGGCTTCCGCAGAAACGGTCTTCGAGCGGAGTACTCGAATAGTGCACCACCATCAGGTCGAGCTTGCCGTCTTTGTCGTAATCGAACCAGCCCGCCGCGACGGCCCACTTCCCGCTTTGGATGCCTGACTTCTGGGTCACGTCTTCGAACGTGCCGTCCCCTCGGTTGTGGAACAGAGTGTTGTGATTCACCCCCGCAATGAACAGGTCGGGATGGCCGTCGTTATCGTAATCGCCGGCCGCAACTCCCATCGAATAGCCTTGACCCGCCACGCCAGCCTGCTCTGTCACGTCGCTAAAATGCAAACCGCCATCGTTCCGATACAGACGGTTAGCAAAACGGGCGTTCTGCTTTTCAAGCGACGGAACCTCAGCCCCGTTCGTGAAGTAGATGTCCGGCCGGCCGTCGCCGTTATAGTCGAAAACAGCCACACCGCCCGGCATGGTTTCGATCATGTACTTCTCTGGAGTTGGATTGTTTTCGAGCAGGAACCGGACACCCGCTTTGGCCGCGACATCCGAAAACTGCATGGTGGGGCCAGGGCCGGCGGCGACCAGTAGAATGGCCGCACCGACGCAGGCCAACCCAACCAGCCGCATAACGCAAAGGGTGGGTAGTTAAACCACGCCGGCGTGCCGCCGCAAAATCTGTTGCAGATTCTGGGAGAATGCCGACCGGGCCATCACCATGTTGGCGCCGGCTTCCTGTGCTGCCATTTTGAGTTCGCCTTGTACGTGCGAGAGGAACCCGATCAGACTGATGTTCTTGAGATCCCCATCGCTTTTCAGCGTAGTTATCAGTTTCAAAGGTTGTACCAAAGTAGTGTTCAAATCCAGGATGATCAACAGCGGCTTTTCTTTGGCTCTTTCAAGCAGATCTTCTTCGGATTTGACGAATTGCGCATCCAGGCCCACTCGCTTGGCTGCGTCCATGATCTTCACTGTAAACAGAAGATCCTCAACCACAGCAAGGACCTTTTTCTTTTCGCGGTTCTGCATAGAGACGGCGCAAACTCCCTAACTTAATAACGTCTTTGAAACAAATTATCCGGCGCGGGACAGGTAATATGGCGGAGGGTAAGTCTCAGTCTAACACGACAAAATGGCGTTCATCTGTTTTATTGCCGCTGCCTGCTGACACAGGGTGGGCCACGCCGGCCCGCATTTGCGCCCCATGGTATACTGACATTTAGGAAGGGCTACAGACAATGAAAGCCGGAGTTCATCCCGCATACGAAGAAATCAACGTAAAATGCGCTTGCGGGAACACCTTCAAGACGCGTTCCACCCATAAGGGCGACATGCGCGTGGAAATCTGTTCCAATTGCCATCCGTTTTTCACGGGAAAACAGAAGCTGATCGACACCGAAGGCCGGGTTGACCGGTTCCAGAAGATGGTGCTTAAATCCCAGGAGATCCAGGAAGCCAAGAAGACCAAAGCCAAGAAGGACGCCGCCGTCACCCGTTAGACGGTTATTTCTTCCCGTTTTTGAAGCGCTGTTCGCGCTCCGCTCTCAGCTTTTCATACTCCGGACGTTGCTCATCGGTCAGAATCGCGCGTATGCGGTTCGCTTGGTCCTCGCGCAGTGTCTTCAGTTGCAGATTGTGTTTCTCTCTCGCCTCATGGAATAAGGATCGGGTAGAATCCAAAATCCCGTTCATCTCCTGAACCTGCGCCGGCGTCAAGCGAATCCGCGTCTGCATTTCGCTCAGGTATTCCCGCCGCCACTCTTCCGGCGACGTGTGGGATCTGTCTCCGGACCGTGCTGCGCTGACTGGTGTGCCGGTATAAATGTGATAACCGAACGCGCCCACCGCAACGCCGCTGCCAAACACGAGCAGCAGATACAGAGCGATGGTCAGAGTTGATCGGTTCATGATTTTGCTATGGTCGCTATCTTTGCTATGGTCGCTATCGATGTGCTTAACGACCGCCGTCCTCGGATTCCACGCGAATTCCCTGGGCTGCCAGGCTGTCGGCTGGCACTGCCTCCGCAAGCACGTCGAGGTAACTCCCACGCAGTTGTGTTGCCGTGCGCGGTGGCAGCGCCGTGCTCACCCCCGCTATCAACAGGCAAATTGCGGCTGCCGTGCCCACAAAAAGCTGAGTCAAGCGGCGGAATTTGAACGTAAGATTCCGCTTTGCCTCAATCTTGTGCCACAGGCGAGGCATAAAATTGACGGAAGCGTCGGGCTCTCCGATATCGCTCCGATACTGCGCCAGCAATCCGTCCAAATCACGATCTAGTTGCTCCATCCTACCTCCGCGACCTACCTTGTATATACTTTACCCTGCTGCCTGCTTGCTCTTCTCCGACGCGGCGAACGCCTTCAACACTCGCTGCCTCGCCCGGAATAAGCGCACTTTCAACGCATTCTCTTTAACGCTGTAAATCTGCTCGAGTTCTTTCAACGATAGACCTTCCACTTCCTTCAGCATCAACAAAATCCGATCCTCTTCCGACACGGATTCGAGTAGTGCCTGCACGTGCTCCCGCACTTGACCTCTGCGCTGATCTTCCGAATTCTGCTTGCTCCCGGCGGACGCATCCGCCATCATTACCTGCTGCTCCGACAGATCCGACATCCGCGATTCGTGCCGCCGCCGCTGCTTTCGCAGATAATCATAAGACGCGTTCACGGTCAGACGATACATCCACGGCTCAAAAACTTCTGGCGTCCGCAACTGATCTAACGAATAATACAGCCGCAAAAACACTTCCTGCGCCACATCCTCTACGTCTTCCGGCCGCCCGATCAGCCGGGCAATGGTGCCCAGTATCCTCTTGCGGTAAGCGAGCACCACTTGGTTGAACGACGCGTCATCCCCGGCCTTCGCCTTTTGGATGAGCTCGAACTCAACCAGCATGCCGCTCACGGGGCGGACATTGCTCTGCTTCTAAATTGTTGAGGCGTCCCGCCAAACTGCTAGGTTACAAGGCTTTAGCCCGAAATCCAAGGGAATTAAGTCCCGGCGTTGAGCAACTCGAGATCGAAAGGCCGAAGAAAGGGCTGTATCAAACCGATAATGAGCTCATTCTCGATGTCTCCGATTGCTCACAGAACGCGATCAACGGATCCAAGCGCGACGAGATCGAGCCTGAATTCGGGGTTTCTCGAGCCCGTAGCGCTTGGACCAAATGGCGGCGCAGTTGTACGCGGAGTACCGTTGTCGAACAGAACCAGCATTTACCGGCGCGGCACTTCTGTTTCCGTGCTGTGCGCCGCGAATTGCAGAACAGCTTGAACCTGTTCCGCGTTACGCCGAATTCGTTCACCAGTTCGTCAACGCACCGGCCTGGGTGCGGGGCCCGACGTTGTTAACGACAATGGAGCCATGCGTGGAATCCAGTTCGTCACCGACGATAAGGGCCGCAAGGTTGCGGTTCAAATCGACCTCAACAGACATCGGGAGCTTTTGGGAGGATATTGAGGACGTACTCGTGTCCCGGTCCCGCCGGAACGAAAGGCGGGTTCCGCTGGAAACAGTAAAGGCGGCCCTGGTCAAAAGCGGCAAGCTCGCACGGTGAATTACCGTGTGTCATTCACGGCCAGCGCGGTCCGGGAAATACACAAACTACCTTCGCAGGTGGT
Organism: Bryobacterales bacterium; assembly: GCA_038232555.1. GTDB lineage: Bacteria > Acidobacteriota > Terriglobia > Bryobacterales > Bryobacteraceae > JBBSHP01. The sequence continues at coordinate 6,721 of JBBSHP010000088.1, read as the reverse complement.
CGCCAGGATCAGGCCGCGTGTGTACGAATTGACGACCACGCCAAACGGTGGACGTAACGCGGATTGCTCACCGGCGGGACGTGTATGAGTAGAAGTTGGGTATTGGCCTACACCACCCCATGGTAGAATCGCTAAGGCACACGCGTTCATGGACTTCCTGCAAGGCCTCAATCCACAGCAGAAAGCCGCGGTAGCCCACGTCGAAGGTCCTCTGCTCTTGCTGGCGGGCGCCGGCAGCGGCAAAACCCGGGTGATCACGCATCGTATCGCCCACCTGGTCGAAGCCCACCACATTCCCGGGCCCTGTATCCTGGCCGTAACCTTTACCAATAAGGCCGCCGAAGAGATGCGCCAGCGGGTCAACGGCTTGCTCGGCGCAGCAGGCGGTCGGTCCGGCCCGCTTGTTTCCACCTTCCACTCCTTTTGTGTGCGCCTGCTGCGCCGTGACGGCGAGCGTCTGGCTGACATCCGTCCCGGCTTCACTCGGAATTTTACGATCTACGATGGCGACGATCAGATCTCGTTGTTGCGGTCCATTTACCGCGCTCTGGGGCTGGATGAGAAATTCATGCCGTACCGCGCAGCCTGCTCCTGGATCAGCCACAACAAAGCGCAAAAAATCTCACCGCAGGATGTGTACCAATCGGCCAAAGACCAAAAAGCGGGGCGGCTGGCGAAGATTTACGACGATTACCAGATTCGCCTGCGTCAAGCCAATGCAATGGATTTCGACGACCTCCTGCTCGAGTCCGTGCGGCTGCTCCAACACGACGCCGATCTCCGCTCCCAGTACAACCGCCGCTACGAGTTCTTGATGATCGACGAGTATCAGGACACCAACGGAAGCCAGTACGAGTTGATGCGGCTGCTCTCCGATGCCCACAAGAACATCGCCGTGGTGGGCGACGAAGATCAATCCATCTACGGCTGGCGCGGCGCCAACATTCGCAACATCCTCGACTTCGAAAAAGATTACGCGAATGCCACCGTCATCCGCCTGGAGCAAAACTACCGCTCCACCAAAAACATTCTCGAAGCGGCCAGTGCCGTCGTCGCCAATAACAAAGAACGCATCGGTAAATGGCTGTGGACGGACTCCGGAGCCGGTCAGCCCATCTCGATCTACCAGGCCCACAGCGGAGAGAATGAGGCTCTGTTCGTGGCCGACCGGATCGAAGACTTGCTGCGCGAGAATCCACGGGATCGCGTCGCTGTCCTGTATCGCACCAACTTCCAATCGCGCCAGATTGAAGAAGCGCTGCGCCGTTATGGCCGCAAATACCTGGTGGTCGGTGGTCTCAGTTTCTACCAGCGCGCCGAAGTGAAAGACGTGCTCGCGTACCTGAAGGTACTCATCAGCCCGCACGACTCCATCGCCCTGCTCCGCATCATCAACACTCCCGCGCGCGGAATCGGCAAAACCACCATCGAACAGATCGAGCAGTACGCCTCGGATCAGAAGATCTCCTTTTGGGCGGCCGTCCTCCGCATGCTGGACGAATCGCTATTCACCCCCCGCGCCGGACAAGCTCTGGCGGCTTTCCGGATGATGATCCAGGACCTCACACTCGGCTTGGTCGAAGGCGCACAAATCCACGAGTTGCTGAACGCCATCCTGGACCGCACCGGTTATCGGCGCGTCCTGGAAGGTGACAACACCCCCGAGTCGGAATCGCGCATAGGCAATCTGAATGAACTCGTGAACGCCGCGGCTGAGGGCGCCGAGCGAGGCGAAAGCATCACCGATTTTTTGGATCACGCCGCACTGGTCGCCGAAGCCGATTCTGTAGACGACCGCGCCTCCGTTCTGCTGCTGACCATGCATAACGCCAAGGGCCTCGAGTTTCCGATTGTGTTCATTACTGGCATGGAAGAGGGCCTGTTCCCGCACACCCGGTCGCTGGATTCTGCCTCGGGCATGGAAGAGGAGCGGCGGCTCTGTTACGTCGGAATGACTCGGGCCGAAAAGCATCTCTACCTCACCCACGCCAAGTTTCGAAGACGTTTCGGAGGCGGGGATTCGGAGCGCTGTATCCCCTCCCGCTTCTTGAAGGAAGTTCCCAAAGAGCTGACCAAAACCATTCGCGGGGACGACGAAATCCCACAGGTGGATCTCCATGCGGAGCAGCACCTGGTTCGCGAGACAGTCAATCGTAACCCTTATACCGGCAAGACCTACAACTCAGTCGACAACATCCAGCAGTTCTTCAACGAACGCGGGGTACCGGCCCGGCCGTCGGGGGCTCCGAGTGCGCCGCCCCGGCCCCAGCAAGTGCCGTATGCAAGACCTGGTGTATCTCCGGTCCAGGCACCCAAAGCCCGCGTCAAACCGTTTGGATCTGGATCCACCATCCAACATCCGAAGTATGGACGAGGCACCGTTCTCCGCCGTGAAGGCGACGGAGACGATGCCAAACTGACCGTGAGCTTTCCCGGCTACGGCCTCAAGAAGATTATCGAAAAATTCGCAGGAATTAAGGAAGAATGAACACTAAATCGATCACTGATACAGACGAACGAAAGCAATTGAAGCGTGCTGCCCGAAAGAAAGCCGCGCCCAAGGCCAAACGAGCCTCGGGAGTCGCTCGCGGCTCCATGAAGAAGAAGGTCTCCACGATTAGCAAGGGCCAACGCAAACGGTAGCGCCAGGAGCGCATGTCGCAACTCCTCCGGACCAAGAGCATCGACGCGCTCATCGCCGCCTCCCAGGATCCCGGCAAGCGTTTGCGCAAATCGCTGGGCCCTTGGAGCCTCACGGCCCTGGGCATCGGCGCGGTAATCGGTTCGGGTATCTTCACACTCACGGGCACGGCTGCGGCGGGGCTCAAGTTCGACTACCGTTCGATCCTGAACGCCCCCGTGCTCGACCTCCTCATCAACGGCCAAAGTGCCGTGTCGATGACCGGGCGGCCAGGTGCTGGTCCCGCTATTTCGCTATCGTTCGTGCTGGTCGCGATAGCGTGTAGTTTCGCAGCGCTGTGCTACGCCGAACTGGCCTCCATGATCCCTATCGCGGGCAGTGCATACACCTACGCGTACGCAACGCTCGGTGAGATCTTTGCCTGGATCATCGGCTGGGATCTCATCCTCGAATATGCAGTGTCCAACATGGCGGTGGCGGTCGGGTTTTCCGCGTACTTAAACGATATCCTCGAAAATTTATTTGGATTCCATTTACCCCAGCAGTTGTGTAATCCCATCATCGTGGAAGGGCGCTATACCGGAGCCTGGTTCAATCTCTCGGCGTTTATCGTCCTGCTGCTGCTGAGTTGGGTACTGGTGCGCGGAGTCAGAGAAAGCGCCCATACCAACAACGCGATGGTGGTGATCAAAATCGTCGCCATTCTGCTGTTTGTGTTTGGTGCCGCTAAGGCCATCAACACGGCCAACTGGCATCCCTTCATGCCGCACGGGTACTCGGGCGTGCTCACGGGCGCGGCTATCGTGTTCTTCACCTACATCGGCTTCGATTCGGTGTCCACTGCCGCCGAGGAGTGCGGCGATCCTCAGCGCGATTTACCTATCGGCATTTTGGGCACGCTGATCGCCTGCACCGTCCTGTACGCCTCAGTATCGATCGTGCTCACCGGCATCGCGCATTACTCCACCCTGAACAACGACGCCCCGGTTGCCAACGCGCTTAAAGCTCTCGGATACAACCGCCTGCGGCTGATCGTCACGGCGGGAGCCTTGATCGGTATGCTTTCCTCGCTGCTGGTGTTCCAGTACGGGCAAGCGCGCGTCTGGTTCGCGATGTCACGCGACCGCTTGCTCCCGGATGTATTTTCGAAGGTGCATCCTCGTTTCCAAACTCCCTACGTCAGCACATGGGTGGCAGGGCTCGCGGTGGGCATCCCCGCAGGGATCTGGGACATCGGCACCTTCGCCGATCTCTCCAACATTGGAACCCTATTCGCTTTCGTCCTCGTCTCGGCGGGAGTCATTGTCCTGCGGAGAAAAGATCCCACCCGGCGTCGCGGTTTCCGTGTCCCGCTCGTCCCTTGGACGCCCGCCCTCTCGATTGCCTGCTGCGTGCTGCTGATGCTGGGGCTGCCGCTTGAAACGTGGATCCGTTTCTTCGTATGGCTAGCGGTCGGCTTGGTCATCTACTTCTGCTATAGCCGCTACCGCAGCGAACTCCGAATTTGACAAAAGCAAGATGCTATGGTTGCTCGTCCGGACGGGTCTACCGCAAACAAGCAGTAGCATTGGGCGCCCGTTCGCCCTCCATCACTCACGAGCGGGACGAAAGACAAAACTGATAGTGTGCTCACTCGGGATGGTTCTGCCGTCCAGCTGCGCAGGCTTGAACACCCATCGCCGGGCTGCATCCATACTGATCCCGGTCAATAGCCCACTCACAGATCCGTTCTGGCTGACCACCGTCGCGCTCGTGACCCGGCCTAGCTTATTGATTGTGACCCGTAGCTGGATTTCTTGCTTGCTGGTGATCAGCGTGCGGACGTCTTTGGAGACCTGAGGTTGAAATTGTTTCACTACCTGCGCAAGTGTGGGGATTGTCCTAGTCTTAGGAAGTTCTTGTTGCTCCGTGTACGTCACAGCTTCCCCAGGTCCGAGTAGGTTGCTAAGGTCGATCCCAGTATGCGGCGTCGGGGCCACATTGAGAACCGAGGGTGGCGTGAGGACCACTGGCGTGGACGACGGCGGTTTCTTAGAACTGCTCTCGGCCGTAAGAACGCTTGGAGATGCGCCTACCCGCCCAGCCTCGATGTCCGGCATCACCACCGATGGAGCTTTCGAGGCGAGAGCTGCCGGTGTTTGGGACAACGAGAGGTCTTGGACCGGTTCCTTCTTGCGTTCTGCCCTCTCTGAGTACCCGAAAGCTGATCCAGATTGATCTTCGCCCTGCTGCGAACCTGGCCGCGCCAGGGAAGGTTCCCCACCTAACGCGATTACCGATTCGCTGACTCTTTCGCCCTTGGGCGAGGAGATCTCTAAACGGAATCGGACGTCCGTGGACGTGACGGGGTAAGTGAGCGCACCCGAGCGTAGCTCCACCAACGAAAGATCTAAGCTTCGAGCGATACCAGCATCCACGATGAACAAAACGCCTTTCTGAGGTTGCAATCTTTCGATCGCAGCGCGGCTCCAGCTAATGCGATAGTACTCACCTGCCGCGCTGGCATGAAAATCCAAAGATGGCGCACGAACCTTCCCAAGGTTCTTCCAACCTGGGACGATTAGATGGATGGCGACCAGGGAGCCCAACAAAAATGCTAGTAGCCCGGCTATTACGATAGCGGAGCCAAAGCGTTCATCCTTAGCGCCCGGAACGATGCTGACGAAGGTGTCGGGCTTCACCTCGTCAATGATACCGCGAGATTGTCTCTGTGGCTCATTTTCGTACTAGTACAACTAGGACAGACTAGCACCTTGGTTGGTTGAATAATGGAACGCTTGGCTATTTCGAATGGGGTGCTTGCTACCGATCCAGGCACTGCGTACAAAACTGAGAAGGGAGCAGTTTGCGGATTCGAGAGTCATTCGTGCGAAAACAAAAACGCCCGCTCAGGTCAAGGACCTGAACGGACACGTGCAAGTGTTTGACAGGCTGCCGTAAGGCCCACGTCCCACATCAGCTAGCTGTACACGGCCCATTGTGGTTGAGAGTCAGGATCGTTATGGTCGGGGCCGAACGGCGTCGGTGAAAATTGCCGTAAGTGCAAGCGTCGCCAGCACTCCGGTACACCGCACGGCCGATAAAAGTTCAAGTATGGCTGAAATGTTTTTCATAGAAGCGTTGGATCGCCTCCGCGTGCGGTGCCGCAAAGCGACCGTATCCCATGTGTTTCCTCACCACGGCCCCAGACCCGTGGCTAGCGTATGCTTGATCTATCATGCGTATGTTCGGAGCGCTCCTGATCGCTGTTCTCGTAAACAGTCATAACCTGACCGCACAGCCCGAGCAAGGGTTGTCCGGCTCTTGGAAGCTCAATCCCGCCCGAAGCGACATTCGGAATATGCCCGTCCCGCCGGACCCGTTTCTGAAGGTAGAGGAGAGCGCCGGCGCTCTGACGGTGGCGGCCAGTTCGCAGCCGGGCGGCCAGTCGTCTTCTACGGTGCGGTATCCGTTTGATGGAAGATCGGTGAAGCGTCGTATTGGCGACTCGACCATGAATACCGCAACCAAATGGGAGGGCGCCGCACTGCTGGTGAACACGCTCGTGAGCGGACCGCAAAACTACACGGTGATGGAGCGATGGAAGCGCTCCCGGGATGGCAACACGCTGACCATCCAGCGTACCATCGTCAACCTCGGAGGCGAGACGGAATCGGTGCTGGTTTATGAGAGCCCGTCAATTCTCACCTTAGGGCCAGCAAGGCAGCCCGCGGGGGAAGCCCCACTTCAGGCCATAGTCCAGCCAGTCATTCAGCCCGCGACTCAACCCGCCGCCCCAAGTGCGCCAAGTGCGCTAAAAGCGCCAGAGCCACCTACGGAATACACCGTAGACGCAGGCACCCGCGTCCTGCTCCGCCTGACGAATGCGGTGAACACCAAGCACACCGCGGCCGGGGACCGCGTGTATCTTGAAACCGTGGTTCCTGTCTTCGTAAACGGCCATCTGGTGATCCCGCGCGGCAGCAATGTGACTGGCACAATCACCGAGTCGCAGCGTGCCGGACGAGTCAAAGGGAAGTCAGGTCTGAATCTGCGCTTTGAGTCGATCACTTTGCCGAACGGCGTGACCCGAAATTTCCG
>JBBSHP010000087.1:0-10422 GCA_038232555.1 Bryobacterales bacterium | reverse complement strand
CAATGGGCCGTTGCCGGAGTGGTGGGACGAAGCCTCAGAGCACCGGCCGCAGCCCCCCCGGGCAGCTAGTCCGGAATCAGCCACCGCTCCCCAGGCTGAAGCACCTTAAACCCCAGCGATGGGCGGAATCCGAGCATATGATCCACGAACCTGTTCACGTCTGTTTTCTGATCGGTGAAGGTTCCGTAGTGCATGGGAATCAGCCAGCGCGCGCCAATATCTTCGGCCAGTTGCGCCGCTTCCGCGATTTCAAAGTTGCCATGCCCATTGATAGGAAGCAGCGCCGCAGTCACGTTGTAGGGCCGCAGCATCCCCGCCAGCTCATTGTAGAAACGGCAATCGCCCGAATGATAGATGGTGCAGGGACCGAAGCGGATCAGGTAGCCCAGTTGTGGATAGCCCCCCAGCGGAGTCCAGTCGAGTTCCGGGTGCGCGGATGGCACAGAGTAGATGCGGGCATAGGGACCCCCTTTGAAGTATTCCACTCGCAAACCGGAATCCATGGTGGTCATCCGTTCGTATGGGACGCCCATAGTACGTGCGTGGGCCGCCGTGCTTTTCGGTAGCACCACTTTGGCCCGGGGATTTGCTTCCAAAATGGCCGGAAGTGAGCCCGGGTCCATATGGAACTCGTGCTCATGGGTACATAGCACCATGTCCGCGTTGTTGACTTGAGAGGGACTGAAAAGCGGGGCGAACAGCCGGGTTCGCCCGTTTCGGTTCGACAAACAGGGATCGACGTAAAAAACGATGCTCTCGAATTTCAGAATGAAGCCGCTGTGCCCGAGCCACCAGACGGCCGGTGCGCTTGCAGTTGTTTCGGCGATCTCCGTCAGCAATTCGTGATCGCGCTTCATCTTGAGCCAGTCGCTGCGGACCGCTCCAGCCGGTCTCGAATCCCTGCCCACACGGCCCCACTCGGTGGCCGTTCCACCGCGATCCAATCCCAACCCTGAGCGTCAACTTGGTGCAGTACTGCATACAAGTTAGCAGCGTACTCACTCGCATCAATCGGCATCTCAACCGAATGGTCGGCTCGCGCCGGCTCTCGAATCCAGAGGTACGCCCCTTTGCCGCTCCCCGGAAGAGCGCCGTTCTCCACCAGAACAAGCGGCGTTGAAGGGCTGTAATGTTTGGCATGCATTCCTGGAGATGGGTGCGCGCCGGTTGGCATCGACACATCCAGTTGCACGTTACCAAGCGCGTGTTCCAGGTCGGCTTGCGAAATCATTCCCGGTCTCAACAATAACGCGTTGTTCTCCACCAGAGAAAGCACGGTCGATTCAATCCCAACTTCGCATGGCCCACCGTCCAGCACCATCGCGACCCGCTCACCCAAGCTTTGCCGGACGTGCTCAGCGGTAGTTGGAGAGAGCTGAGTGAACCGGTTTGCGCTTGGCGCGGCAATCGGAAGGCCGGCCTCCTGGATCAACTCCAGAGCGATGGGATGAGCGGGGATGCGAATGGCGACGGTGTCCAGGCCCGCCGTAATCCCTTGAGGAACCGCGGGACTTTTGGACAGCACCAGCGTTAACGGTCCAGGCCAAAATAAGCGAGCCAATTGTTCTGCCCGCTCGGGCCATTCACGGACTAAGCTACGCGCCATCTCCAGCGAGCAGGCATGTACGATCAGGGGACTAGTGGCCGGACGTTCCTTGGCCACATACACGCGCTGAATCGCGACAGGGTCGAAGGCATTGGCGCCTAACCCATACACCGTTTCGGTCGGGAACGCGACCAACTGACCGGCCCGAATCAGGCGCGCGGCTTCCTGGATTGAAGAATGGTCCACTACTCGGGAAGATCGCCTTCACCGGCGGTCTTTCCTGTCTTGCGCCAGACCAGGTAGGCGTGAATGAGCTGGCTTAAGTCACCGTCCAGCACGCGGTCCACGTCACCCACGGAAAGCTTGGTGCGATGGTCCTTAATCATCCGGTAAGGAGCCAGCACATAGCTACGAATTTGGTTACCGAAATTGATCCCCAATTTCGCGTCTTCCACCAGGCGCTCCTCGGCCTTCTTCTTGTCCAGCTCATGCTCATACAAACGTGCTCGCAACTGTTTCATCGCACTCGCCCGGTTCTTATGCTGCGAGCGTTCATTCTGACACTGCACCACGATTCCCGTGGGAATGTGTGTGAAGCGCACCGCCGATTCCGTCCGGTTTACATGCTGACCGCCCGCGCCGCTGGCACGGAACACATCGATACGGATATCCTCGGGCTTGATGTCGACGTTGATCTCCTCGTCTACCTGCGGATAGACAAACACCGAAGCGAACGAGGTATGGCGCCGGGCATTGGCATCGAACGGAGAAATCCGAACCAGTCGATGCACCCCGATCTCGGACTGCAACATCCCATAGGCGTTCTCTCCGTTCACTTCGAAGGTCGCGGATTTGATTCCGGCTCCGTCGCCTTCCAAACGGTCAGTGACCACGGATTGCATATGGTTGAGCTCGGTCCATCGCAGATACATGCGCAGCAGCATCTCGGCCCAGTCCTGACTCTCCGTTCCTCCGGCTCCCGGGTGGATGGTGACGATGGCACTCTTCGAGTCGTTTTCACCCGAGAGCAACGTGCTATCTTCCAGCTTTTCCAGGCGAGCGGTGAACGATTTCATCTCGCGCTCGATCTCCGCCGCGACATTCTCGCCTTCGCGTGCGAGTTCGAATAAGGTGTCGAGATCGGAAGTCAGGCTGGCGACTTGCGATTCGTCCGCCAGAGACTCCTGCAGGCGTTTACGATCCTGCATGACCTTCTGGCTTAATTCGGGCTGATTCCAGAAGGCCGGATCGTTGATCTGCTGCTCTAGTTTGTCGATTTGAGCTTTTTTGGTGCGGGGGTCAAAGATAGCTCCGCACAGCGTCGGCTTGCTGGCGGAGCGATACGTACTCTCGTTCGAGTTCCTCGATATTCATACAGTGTTCACAATCGGGAGGATTGGGGCCGGCCTCCCGTTGAGTTGGAGGGTGCCCGCACCTGAGTGACGGTACTTTCCGCGTCAGACAACTACGATCTCGCCAACCTCGGCCAGTCTCATCAGTATTCTAGTATGCGCGCTATTCAAAAGCAATCGAAAACGCGCACACCCCTATCACGTCAATGTCACACAGCGGTCTAACCCTGCCGGTCATTGATTGGTACTTCGGCGCGCACCGTCATGCCGGAAAGTTTTGCTAACCGCCGAAAGTTTGCGAACGTGCCGCGGACGGTAGCCTGAATCCGTAGCATCCTCAACCACCGCTTTCTCGGCCGTGCCCGGGGCTGCTGCCGCGATCGCGATGGTGGCCTCCTGATTCAGTGCCTCTGGCGTGTTGATACTTAGGAACTGATTGCCCAATTGCGCAGTAGCCGGAACTTTGACGTTAAGTTGGTAAAGACCGACAAAACCAGGTGCCAAACCGGAAAAACTGACCGCACCGTCAGCGGCGCCGAATGACACGCTGGTCTTCGCAGTGGTTGTGCTCAAGGGAGGGCTGGACGGAGCGGCCGCCCCGTCCGCTACCTCCGGCTTCACTGTTCCCAAGCCCGTTAGGTAGATCAGAATCGTCTCATTGCGCCGAGCTGGGCTGTTTGCGGTTACTAGCGAGAAATCGCTGTGCAGTGCAGCGGCGGAGCTAACGCCGTTGGGTGGCAGCGTGAAAACCGCGGGCGAAGAGTTATTTGCGTAAACTGTGACGGGGCTGGAACTCACGCCGTTGTTGGTCACCCGGAATGTCGCGTAGTCTTCCGGCAGATTATAGGGCACCTGAATATTGATCTGCTGTTCACTTACGAAAAACAGAGGTGCCGGTCTCCCGTTCACCGTAACCTGCACGCCGCCCAGGGTGGAAGACAGTGGTAGACCCGTAGCGCTCTGGGTCGATCCCGCGAGGCCCGTTCCGAACAAGCTGACGATCTCGCCTGGCGCTACCGAGTTCGTTATGGGCGCGAACCCCGCGGCATTCGTGATTCCCAACGGATTCAAAAACACCCCCGAACCTGAGTAATCGTCTGCATGTATTCCCAGCGCCAGCGTGTATTGGTCGGCTCGCCCTGCTAATATGAGCGCCCTTCCGTTGGCACCCACATCGTAGTGGACCGATAATTTGGTCGACGCCCCGTTCGCATCCAGATTGACTGGGCTGGAAAAGGTATTGTCGAAAGCGTCTCCACCTACCGCGTTGAACCGTTGATGCCAGAGAGTCAGACCATTGTCTGTCCCATTCAGCGACCCGTAAAACGCGTCGATTGCAGGCGCGGACAACGTGGTGGCGTCCTGCTCCAGTCCCGCGATATAGAACGTGCCAGCGATTCTGGGTTGCGTCCCGGCCGGTGTAGCGCGGATCCCGACGAACATATCGAACCCGTTTGGAGAGCCCCCCAACAGAAGATTGCCATCGGCTGAGATATAGAGCGTCTTAGTGCCGGAGAGCAACTGCGCATCGGCTGTTCCGGACGCCAGCGGGAAAATCAAACTACCCGCCGCCTGAGAGAATGAGTAGCTCACATTGTTGACAGTCTGGCCGATGCTGACATTCCCGAGGTTAGCCGCGCTACCGGTTATCGCAACGTTCCCGAGTTGTCCATTACCGGTGGAAGTCAACGTAAAGTAGGAATTCCGCGCCAGCGAGCTTTTACCTTGCAGGAATTCCAAAGCACCCAGGCGATAGGATCCGAGTAAGGAGTTATTGGACACCGTCGCCGTGCCTGCCGGTATCATCGCCAGAAAATCCTGAAAGGTAGCTTCGGTTGAGCTTCCCACGAACGCGCCCAACCCCACCCCACCGTCCACGATGGCCTTTGGTTCAAGTGGATTTTGCATTTGGGCCAAGCCGTTTGATCCAACCATAAACGTGCCAGTCGCGTTAAACGCCTGCGACGACGCCGCTTGAGTATCCATCAGAGTGCCGGTGAAGGTGTAGTTCCCCGCTCCATCCAGAGTTGCCGTGCCAATCAAGCTCCGGGCGCGGCCGATCGCTCCAGTCTTATCGTTTACGCCCGAAAGGAGCAATTGGCGTAAATAATAATTTCCCTTGAATGAGGCATTAGCACTCGTGTCAAATGTCTGAGCGCCCAGGATTCCTACAGAAAGCAGCGTGCATCCAATTATGGTTCTCATGCGTATGATTCTCATGCGTTTAAATATCCTTTAAATTCATCGCTTCGGCACAAGCCAGGTACAATTTTGCAACGATGGTATGCATCGGCGGAAATTACTGTTAAGTTTATATTAGTTTGTTCGGTAATTCAATGACGTTGGGCGCTGGGTCAAGGCAAAGTAGAATGTCCTATTGACAGCAGTCAGGCTGGGCAGGTGGAGAAGAATTATCGCGCAGAAGGAGGCTGCGGAAGAATTGGAATACGGAACGACAGGGGCGGAGGCTGCTGCGAAAGTTAGAAGAGGGCGGTGACAAAGCCGTGTGCATGCGTTGCGGGCACAGCCGTCCAACCGGAAGACCGAAATGCAGGTGAAAGAGCAGGCCATAGAGATTCTGTCGTAGCCGAACTTCCGCGGTTTCCGGCCCACGCTGGCGACAGAGCATTTGACGACTCATCATCAGATCGAAGTGAGCCGGGAAACGGTGCGCCACTGGATGATGGAGGCCAAGCTTTGGAAACCGCGCCGGCAGAAAATCGAAAGGGTTCACACGTGGCGCGTGCGCCGCAGCCGGTTGGGGGAACTGGTGCAGTGGGACACAAGCGATCACGATTGGTTGGAGGGCCCGGCGAAAAGCTCAACTTGATTGCCATGATAGACAAGCTGTCGAGGTCACCTGAGTCAAGGGATACCCCTTCGTGTGCATTCGTGTTCATGCGTGGCCGATTCACTCTCTTCGCAGGTACAATTGCGGAATGCAACGCCTGCGATCAGAGCATCCTGATAGGAACCCGTGACAGTCTCTTCCTCGCTCCTGAAAAGCACGGTGGTCGCCGCGCTGGGCGGGCTACTCTTTGGATTCGATACTGCAGTGATCGCAGGTGTCACGGCCGCACTCACTCAAACCTATGCGCTCTCCCCGGGCGGTTTGGGATTGACGGTAGCGAGTGCTCTCATCGGTACCATCCTGGGAGCGATGCTCGCGAGCATCCCGGGCGATCGCTATGGCCGCCGCGACAGTCTGCGGGTCATGGCTGTGTTGTACTTCATTTCAGCGCTGGGGTGCGCTCTCGCGTGGGATTGGTACTCTCTGGTGGCCTTCCGCTTCATCGGTGGTTTAGGCATCGGCGGAGCGTTTCCCGGGTCGCGGCCCGTCAACAAGGGTGAGTCGATTTCCCTGTATTGCACCGGGCTCGGTGATGTTCGGAATCGTCTCGGACTGGGGGGCCCCTCGCCCACCAGCCCGCTAGCGAGCACCTTGACCCCGGCGAGTGTCACCATCGGAGGCGTCGATGCTCCCGTGTCTTTCGCGGGCTTGGCTCCGGGCTTCGTCGGTCTGTATTAGGTGAACGCCGAGATCCCCGCAACAACAGCGGGCGGACCCGCCATCAAAGTAATTCTAACCATCGGCGGGGCAACCTCGAACACGGCCACAATCGCAATCGAGCCGTAGCCGCTGAAACTGCTCTCGGCCAACCTGCTACGGCGCAGTAGCATGTCGTTGCGGCTGAATGTTCTGATTACGGCGAAACCGATTTTCCGGATCGTACTTGGCCTTGACGTCGCAGAGCCGGGCATAATTTTTGCCGTATGCGTCGGGTACTCGCGAAGCGTCATCTTGATCCATACCACCCACGTACACCGAACCGGCGAACCACGGCCGCATGCCGTCGTAGAACCGGCGCGTCCAATCCATGTGGCGAGCATCCTCAGTTGCATCGTTCCACAAACTGAGTATCACCAGATCGAACGACTCACTTCGCATCGTGAACGCGGTCGCCTGCGGTTCGACCCGAGCCATCGCTCCATGTGCATGCTCAAGAATCGCGAACGTTCTCGGCGATGTACAGCATTCGGCAAAGTGCACAAATCTGTCAATCGCCTCATCGGGCAGATCGCGCAGAAAGCCGCTCTTCCAGTAGCTGCGTTGCCCGAACGGAGCGGCTGGGTCGAGCATCTGCTGCATGGCGACGTAGGGCATGCGCGCAATCAAGTCCGCGATCGGAGGGCCGAATGCCCGGAGCGGCGCCAGGATGCGCTCTCCCTCCGCGAGGTCGTCTCCCGAATAAGCCGGAACAAGCGCAATCACGGGAACACCATCCGGAGTTGTGATCGCTCCCGCGTAAATGGTCAAATCGTCTGGCAGCCCCGATTTAACAAAATCGCGGTAGAAGCGCAGCACCTCACGGGCCCGGGCAATGGGATGCAGGATCATGCCCGATAGGACGGTGGCGATGGGATACATGCGATAGGTAATCGAGGTAACCACCCCGAAATTGCCGCCGCCCCCCTTCAACGCCCAGAAGAGATCCGGATGCTCGCCCGCTTTGGCAGTAACCAGATCACCTTTCGCAGTGACGACATCGTAGGACAGAGTGTTGTCGCAAACCAAGCCGCACCGGCCCATCAACCAACCCACACCGCCGCCCAGTGTCAAACCCGCGATGCCTGTGGTGGAAACCAAGCCGCCGGTTGTTGCGAGACCATAACGTTGCGTTTCGCGGTCGAACTCTCCCCACGTAAGGCCAGTCTGCGCGAAGGCCGTCCGCGCTGCTGTGTCAATCATGATGTCTTTCATCTGGCTAAGGTCGATCACCAGGCCGTCATCGACCATGGCCAGGCCCGCGACATTATGACCACCCGCGCGGACGGCCGGGTATATGTCTTGCTCCCCGGCGAAACGGACGGCCGCCATTACATCGGAAGGCCCCGTACAGCGAGCAATCGCGGCCGGCCGTCGGTCGATCATGCCGTTCCATATTTTGCGAGCGGCATCATACCCGGCTGACTCAGGCGTAAGAATTTCACCTCGAAACTGGGACTGAAGTGCTGTCAGGTTCAATTTTCCCTCCGGATCCGCGCGTCAGGGATGCGTTTCCGCTCGCTTCGCCATCTCAGCCATTCCGAGCGCGCGCAGTACATCGGCTTGTATGGGAGCGGTCTGGCCATTGATTATTTTAGCTCCATAATCCAGGCCGCAGACCGTTCGCAAGGGACGCTGTCCAGGTGGGTCTTCTATCAGCCGCAGTATCGCATCTGCCACCATCTGCGGATCCGGTGCCTCTTCCGAGGCGAAGAACTGGCGGAAGTACTCCGTGAACATTTCTCGCATAGAAGAAATCTGCTCATAGCCGTTGGTTCGGTCCTGGTCCGCGGGCCCTGGGCTGTTCTCGAGCAAGCGCGTCGGGAACGGGCCGGGCTGAACGATCACGGAGTCGATGCCGAAGGGCGTCAACTCGTAATGCAACACTTCGGCATACGCCTCCAGTGCAAACTTGCTAGCGCAGTAAAACGCGCAGGCAGGAAACAATACACGCCCGACGATGGAGCTAACGTGCACGATCAATCCCGACCGTCGTTGCCGCATATGGGGCAGAACGGCGCGACAAAGTCGCACCGGGGCGAAAAAGTTCACTTCCATCTGTTGCCGAACCTGATCCTCACTGAAGGATTCGGCGATACCGATCGACATGTGGCCCGCGTTATTTACCAGAACGTCTAGTCGCCCCGTTTCTGCGAGTAACCGCTCCACCTTATCTGCGGAATCCGGCGCGGTAACGTCCAAATCCAGAACACGCAGTGTGAGGCGTTCCCGATCCGCCACTCGTTGCAGTTGTTCGCGCGCTTCCCGGTTCTTTCCTCCCGTGTCGCGCATGGAGGCATACACTGTGTGCCCGGCGCGAGCAATCGTCAGGGATGCCATGTTTCCGAAACCTGTGCTGGTCCCGGTGATCAAAACCGTTTTCGGAGTGTTCTGATTGGACACAGTGTTAATGATTGTACAATGGCAATTTAGCGGATGCGGGTGCCCTCGCTGGTAGCCTGTGGGAAGGGCACAAGCACGTTGTCGCGCAGGTCCACTACTTCGATGATGTACCAATCGGCGTGAAGCTTCGCTCCGTCGCTCCGCAAAGTGCCCGTCACATGCAGATCGCCAATATTCTGGCGCGAGCCGTCGAACAGCATCTTTCGGAACGCAACCTGGATTACACCCTGGTCCCCGCACTCCCAACTGCCAACGCCGTCGGCTGCGTTCAACACGTTCGGCAGCCCGAACATGGAGAAATCGAGGTTGCTCGCGGTGTGCAGGAACGAGTTTGTCTCGCGCATTACGCCGCCCTGCGCAAAGCTCAGGAACTCGCGGAAGGAGCCGGGCGGAAAAGGCAGAGTGTGGACGGTGCTCCACGCTCCCAGGAACTCGTTCGCTCCGGGGTCGCCGGCGCGGGCAACACCGCTTGAAACGATTACGGCGGCGGCTGGCATGACAGCGGCCGATGCCAGTTTCAAAAACTTTCTTCTCTCGTTCATAATGCCTCCTGCCAATACGAGCGCAATTACGCACCGCGGACCGACACACGCTATACTTTTTTTCGATGCAGCCCACAATTCAACCTAGCCCCGATATCACGCGGTTGCTGGACGCCTGGACGGGCGGGAACCGTGCAGCTCTGGACGCGCTGATGCCATCGGTAATTGACGAACTGAAACGCATCGCCGGGTCGTACCTGGCGCGTGAGCCGCACGCACGCACGCTCCAAACCACTGCTCTGGTGAACGAGGCGTATCTGCGGCTGGTCAAGGTGCGGCCGCACGCATGGGCGAATCGGGCCCAGTTCTTCGCGCTCACGGCACAGATCATGCGCCGGATCCTGGTGGATCATGCGCGGGCGCAGCTGGCTGAACAGCGTGGAGCCGGGTCGCCACACGTCGCGCTCGAGCCCGCCCTGATGAACGAGTTGAGCGGCCCGCGGTCGCTGGCGGGACTGGATGACGCGCTGCTCAGCCTCGAGAAGCTGGATGCACGCAAGAGCCGGATCGTGGAGCTTCGGATATTCGGTGGGCTGACTAACCAAGAGACGGCTGAGGCGCTGGGGATCTCAGACCGAACGGTGATTCGCGAATGGCAGTTCGCGAAGGCGTGGCTGGCGCGAGAGCTGAACTACCCGGTGCCCGACGCGCACTGAGGGCCTGCGTGCCGGGCGCTGATGAACCTAACTACGGCAGTTGGCTGCTACCTTGCCATTCGTAGGACATGCTTTAGCTTGTCCATGTCTGGCCTAGCTTTGCTCATCCTTGCAGCTCGGAGACCTACGTTACGCAGACAGTGGAGACTCTTGCACCACGAGAACTGGCCAATCTTCACCAGCCAGGTGATGGCTGCTTTCTGAACCATCCCGCTGAGCTAAAGAGGTTAACCGATTTGGCGGTCCCCAACTGCCGTTTTATCCTAAAAACGGCAGTTACCCAGTAGCATCAGCCAAGCGGCCTGTTGTTCCTAGGATCTTGCTTCCAAGGAAATAGCGGAACGCGGCGCTCAGAATCAGTTTCCAGCAGTGGTCT
>JBBSHP010000086.1:0-10452 GCA_038232555.1 Bryobacterales bacterium | reverse complement strand
GTGAACAGATCGGTAGATCGCGCATTTGCGATTACTGTGCTCGAACGCACAGGACCATAATTGCTTTCGAGCGAGGTGAGCATTGCTTGGGAAGGTGCGATCACGGCATCCGCGCTCTGCAACCCGCGACGGACCTCCTGCCGATAGCGATCCCAGGTTTTGGGAGCTGACTCTTTCTTGACAGCCTCCCACCACGAGAGCACACAGGAGTGCCCCACCATGACAACCGGGGCGCTCCAGTCTAACGCGCCGTGGACGTAGCTGTTCAAATGAATGATGTCCGGCCCTACCTCCCGGTCCAGCTGAATCAGCCACTCACCTGCGCGGCGGACGTCCTCCCAAGGCTCTTCCATCCACTCCAAACGAAACTCGCTTTCGAATAGCTGCACGTTGCTGAGATCGCATTTCGGCGCCGGACCTCCCATCGTGGCCAGACAAACTCCAATTCCGCTTGGCTCCAATGCAGCGGCTAGCTCAAGCGCATATGTCCAGACTCCACCGACCGTGTCGGCTGTCATCAGGATGGTCTTAAGCCCCATGCAAGCTATGTTCTAACTGGACCAGCGGAACTGGCCGCTCCTCCTGTATGTCGCTGAATTCGGCAAAGCCGT
Organism: Bryobacterales bacterium; assembly: GCA_038232555.1. Lineage (GTDB taxonomy): Bacteria > Acidobacteriota > Terriglobia > Bryobacterales > Bryobacteraceae > JBBSHP01. Next base: position 9,841 of record JBBSHP010000086.1, on the reverse strand, counting down.
TCAAGTAAAACTCGTGTGCGCGTTCCCATGCATCATCGCCCGGAGGACCCCAGCGACGCGTGTAGTCTGGTGATCCGGGATAGGGAAAGAGAGGCACCGGCTTGTTGGCCCATACGCCGTGCCGGATCAGGTAGGCCCGCCACTTATCCACTTCGCCCGCATTGTCTTCCTGCATGTCGAGCAGATTGGCCTGCACAAACGCAACCTGCTGTTTCGCGTAAATAAGCCGATCAGCCAACTCGTAGGTGGTCATCCGGCATTTCTTGTCCAGCCATTTCCGGCCGTCTTCACTGATGCTTTCCACTCCGGCTTCAATCGAAACGCAGCCGGCTTGGCCGAGCAGGTCCAGCATCTCGGGCGTCCACAGGTCGATACGCGTCTGTACTCCGATCTTCACTCTCCGTTCGGCCAGGCCTTCCAGCAATTCCCGGTTGGGCAGGAAAATCTCGTCGATGAAGTAAACGTATTCAATACCCTGATGGATCAGACCATCCAACTCCTCAAATATGACCGGTAAGGGTCTTTTGCGGTATTTATCGCGGAAGTTGTCCTTCGCACAGAACGTGCAGTGGTAGGGGCAGCCACGCGAGGTTTCCATTTCCGCGCCGGGTCCGCCCGGAGCCGCTTCAAAGCGATGATGATGGTGCCGGTGACGCGCGATGACATCGGCGGGCCAGTGCAGCGCGGGCAAGGCAGCCATGTCGGCGGAATGCGGTCCGCCTTGAACTCGAAGATTGCCGGCCTCTGCATAACAGATCGAGGACACCTGGTCCCAATCGCCAGTGAGTTGCGGCAGAATTTCTTCGCATTCGCCGATCACCACCACATCTGCGCCCAGCTTTCGCAGGGCTGCGCGCGGCGTGGTGGACGCATGCGGTCCGACGCCGACCATCACACCTCCTACGTCCCGCAAAGTGCGCACGGTCTCCTGTGGGATGCGCAGCTCCGGCGGAGCACAGCGCCAGAACAGGTAGCTGGGTGCCGTTGTCACTACCGTGAAGTCGGGGTGGAAAGCGCCCACCTGAGACTTGATTTCGCCCAAATCCAGGCCGCCCAATTGCCCATCGACGATCGTCACTTCATGCCCGGCCGCCTCGAGCAGCGCTTTCGAGTATCCATACTCCAGCGGCAAATGTGGTTCCCGGCATCCGAAATAAATGCTCCCCTCAAAGCTCCAGGCCGGGTTCACCAGCGCAAATCTCATCCAACCCTCATGTCATTACAACCTCAATCGATTCGTCTACAACGCTATTTCTGGATTGCTGTAACCACTGCTGCAGCACCTGGATTCCTCCCGCCGGATCCATTCTCGGCGCCCAACCAGTGGCCGCTCGGAATTTGCTCGTGTTCGAGACGTAGTAGCGCTGGTCGCCGGCCCGGGGTGCTTGAAAAATCGTGTCTGGCATCCGGCCCTGCAGGCGCTGCTGAATAGCAAGCAGCTCCAGCAGGCTAACCGTACGCTCCGGTCCACCCCCGATATTGAAGGCCTGCCCTGAAACCCGATCGATACGCTGCTGGGCCAGAACGAAAGCGTCCACCAGATCCTCTACAAACAGGATGTCGCGCACCTGCAGGCCATCTCCATACAGAGTGATGGGCTGACCTTCTAGCGCGCGGATTAAAAAATGCGCTACCCAGCCCTGATCTTCAGTGCCGAACTGGTGCGGACCGTAGACGCAGCTCATGCGAAAAACGCACGCGGGCATGCCGAAGGACCGAGCGTAATCTAATACGTACTGCTCAGCGGAACCTTTAGAACACCCGTACGGGGTGTGGAAGTCGAGCGGGCGCGATTCGCCGATTCCGTTCCGGAGCACCTCGCCGTCGGTCGGTTGATAACGCTGGCCGCATACCTGGAGGTCGATGTCCGGCAGACCGCCGTACACTTTGTTGGTAGACGTGTAGACCAGAGGCGGCGCCGGATCGCAGGCGCGTAATGCCTCCAGAAGGTTGATGGTACCCCCTACGTTGATGTCGAAATCTGTTCGGGGGTCCTCGATGCTGGTCGTCACCGCCACCTGAGCCGCCAGGTGAAAGACTTGCGATACTCCCTCCACGGCCCGCGCGACCCACTGCCGGTCGCGAATGTCTCCTTCGATCAACTTAACCCGGCCCCGGTGAACCCGCTCCAGCCAGCGAACGTTGCTCCCGACGCCGGATCTTGACAGATTATCGAAGAGCAGAACGGTCCGGCCCTGGCTTAGCAGCCTATGTGCCAGGTTTGTGCCGATGAAACCGGCTCCTCCGGTGATCAGGATGGGCCGGTTCGCAGCATCGTTCACCCTGGAGGAGCGCTGGCCATTGTGAACGCCATGCGCTCCCCCATTTTGACCTTGCATCGAGTGGCTCACACCACCAATCCTCGTGAAGCAAGCTCCTGGCGCATCTCAGCGAAATTGTCCTGCGCGGTCTGCCCATCCAGCCAAGCGGCCAAATCCACCAGTCCGTCTTCGAGCGACACCTCGGGTCGATAGCCGAGAACCTCATGGGCCAAGCCAATGTCCGGGAAACAATGGCGGATATCCCCGACCCGATAATTACCCGTAATCTCAGGTTCGATTCTCTTCCCAAGTACGCCCGCGATCTTGCGCGCCACTTCCGAAACTGTGAACTGCTGGCCGCTGCCCACGTTGAACACACGGCCTTCTGCTCCAGGGACTTCCAAAGCCAGGCGGCAGGCCCGTGCTACATCACGAACACTGACAAAATCTCGCAACTGCTGGCCATCCTCAAAGATCAGCGGAGCTTTGCCGTTCAAGAGCCGGGAAGCGAAGATCGCCAGGACCCCGGTATAGGGATTTGAAAGAGCTTGGTTAGGACCGAAAGCATTGAAAAATCTCATCGCGACGCTCGGAATTCCGTACGCGCGGCCGATCATCAGAGACATGCGTTCCTGATCGTACTTCGATAGTGCATAGAGCGATTCCAGGGAAGGGGTCTTCCATTCGGGTGTGGGCACAGGTGTCAGGGGCTGACCCGAGGCGTCCCGCGGCTCCCAGTCGCTGGCTTTCAATTGATCTAGGGAACGCTCCACCTTCGAGTAATGGGAGCCATCGGAAGCTTGGTACAGTCCTTCGCCGTAGATGCTCATGCTGGAAGCGACCACTAAGCGTTCCACCGGCTTCTCAATCAATGCTTCGAGTAAGATCGCGGTTCCATAGTTATTGACACTCGTGTAACGCGCAATGTCGTACATGCTTTGCCCAACGCCGACGATGGCGACAAAATGGAAAACGGCGTCGACCCCCCGAAGGGCCTTTTGCACAGCTCCAGGGTTACGGACGTCGTCAACCAGCAACTCGACATCGGGACTGAGGTACGAGGGCCGCTTACGGTCTGGACCATGAACCTGGGAGGACAGACTGTCTAATGCTCTGACTTGGTACCCCTTCTCTAACAGCTCATCCGCTAGGTGAGAGCCAATGAAACCGGCTCCTCCCGTAATCAGAATGTGCTTCATCCACCGACCTCCAGCCAATTTAACGATAAAAAGTGATGCCGAATGTAAGATCCTTTGCGTTCAAGGTACTTTCATGCTTTTTTCAAGGTTCTTAGGTGGGGTAACAGGTTACATGCATTAAATGGTAACTTGTACCTAACTTGATTGAAGCCGATGACAACAGCCTTCGTCGTACTCAGCACAACTCTAAATAGATCTTTTTCTGGCGTTCGGCGATCAAGTTCCAATCAAACCGTTGCGCAACTGTCTGGCGCGCCTGCAACTCGAGCCTGCTGCGCCGCTCTTTGTCTTGAAACAACATCAATATCGCCCTGGCAATGTCTGCTGGGTCGTCCTCAACCATCAGGTCGCGCCCTTTCTGCAAGCTCAGACCGTTGATTCCGGCACTGGTGCTAACGATTGCTTTGCCCATGGCCATCGCCTCCATGATCTTGATGTTGGTGCCGGCGGATGCCAATAGCGGCGCGATCACTACCGCAGCTTTCTCGTACGCCAGCCGCACGTCAGATACAAACCCTTCGACTTCCACACCCTCCAGATCGATACGAACGCGGTCCCTGTAGTGATTGAGATAATAATCGTGCCTGGCTCCCGCAATCACTTGCAAACTCAGAGGTTCTGTTGGCAAAGCGGCGCGGAGAATCGGCCAAACCTCTCGCTGGAAAAATTCCAATGCAAGCACATTGGGAAGATGAGCGAACGATCCAATAAACAGCAAACGATAGGGCTGCGGCTGCACTGCACTCGGGCGAAAGCGCTCGATATCGACGCCGTTGGCGAGAGTGCTAGCCCGGCCGCCCCGGACCATGCCGCGGTCCTTCTCCGACATGGTGATCACACGATCCACTGTCCCCCAGGCCTGTTCCTCGAAGCGCTTCCAGCGCGGCAATTGATACCGCAATTCCCAGTCCTCACTCTGGGCCAGTAACTGCTGCACCAGATCCAGCGTGATATCGTGTTCCACCAGAATGGTTTTGGCAGGAGCGCAATCGGTGGCATATTGGGCCATTTGAGTGAATTCCAATTGAGCAACCGAGGGGTGCCATTTCCGCACCGTTTGCCGGACCGCGGCGTGAAACACCGGGGAGTCGAACTCCTCCACGACATCCGGGCGGCGGGTGGACGGCCGCGCGTGGGTTCCAAACCTTTTTACGGTCACTACCTCGACGCACAGGGCCAGCAGTTCTTCCGGAACGGGGTCAAATCCATCCACGAAAGAAATCAGGACCTGGTCAAAGTCGCGTGCAGCCCTGCTCATCAAGTTGAAGATCCGTACCGCTCCGCCATGAGACAACGGAAATGGCAGGTACGGGCTGACTACCAGAATCAACGGCTTTGCGGACCGCTGGATACCGGGAAATACCGCCAGAGCACCGCTACCAATGGCAAATACGAAGTCGTCCGGAATGGCGCTGGATGGCTGCGGCTGAAGCCACGCTGGAGCGAACCGGGCCATGCGCAGGGCCTGCATCGCAGCGGGGTTAGGTGGCTGCCGGCTTGCGAGAACATTCAGACGGTCAATCGCGCCCGCCCACATCTGGCTGAAGGTGCTCGCATCCGCTACTGTCCGGGTCAGGAATCGTAAGTAATTAATTTCCAGAATTCGTTCGAGCTGCTCCGGCGCGTAAAAACGCGAAGTGGTCGCGCGATGCAGGTGCAGAACCTCGGCTGGCGCAACAAAGACAGTGGGCCAGTTTTGCTGCCATCCGCGCACGCCCAGGTCAAGATCCTCGACGTATGCGGGCTCGTAGATGGTGTCGAGACCAGCCAGTTGCCGCAGTTTATTGCTGTCAAATAGCGAACATCCCCCGCTTCCATACAGCACATACGTGAGATTCTCTCCGGGGATGGGCAGGTCACAGCGCACCGGAAAATCCTCCCTCATCGTACGCGATGAGCCGGGCATCACCGCCTTCCCAGTCTCCTCGCGCACTGACCCTTCCGGTAGAAAGATTTGGGCCGTGGCGCAAAACAAATCGGGAACGCTCGCGAAAGCTTGGCCGAGTTCTTCAAAGAAGTTCGGCGCAACAATCATGTCATTGTTAAGCAGACAAACGTGTGAGAGCGTCACCGCGGCCAACCCGGTGTTAATGGCTCTGGCGAACGAAAGCGGCTCCGGAACTTCGATACAGGCCACTTCTGGAAACTCTTTCTGCAGGAACTCCATCGTGCCGTCTTCCGAGCCGTTATCCACCACGATCAACTCCACGGGACACCGTTTCACCAGTTCGCCGAGCTGATTGATCACCCTCGGCAGCATTCGCGCGAGCAGCTCCTTGCCATCCCTGGATGGGATGATTACCGAGAGGCCCGCCGGGAGTGGTTCTGGCCGACGTGGCAATGGCCCGCCCTGTGCCGCCCGCTTGCGCCAGGCGATACGGCAACCCGCCAGCTTTGCCGCCAAAACATACATTGGTATGCGCAACGCCGAAGGATGAAGCAGGCGCCACACGAACGTGTAACTAGCTCCGCCGGGCCGCGTTTCCCACACTGCCCAGTTACGCGTTCGCCATGCAAGGTGCCGCGCTATCGTCCCCAGCGATCCCGGACGCAGCATGAAATGACCGAAGCCCTCGTTGAAAGCCAGAAAGTTCCATGGAGAGAGCAGGAAGCCGATGGCCCGCATCGGCCAGTACGGCATGCGCGGCTGCAGGATCACCGCGCTCAAACGGATGCGGTTCTCCTTCAAACTGTCCCGGCAGAGCGACCAATTTTCACGGAACGTGCGCCGCACATGATAAGGGATCCAACGGCACGGTTCAGAAGGGGGGAATTCCGAAACCACCACCAGGGGCACCTCGGGGTACAGCGCGAGCATGTGCTCGATCGCGGTAGGAATAAGGTCTTCGGACCCGGATGCAAACAGGACCTTGACCGCTTGCTTCAAATCAGCCCGGCTCTAACCCACAGTCAAACCAGCTCATCGTGGTTTGCCTTGAACGTATGGTGCTGGTGCTGCTCCCGGAACGTCAGCGCCTGCACGCAAAAAGCCGTAGACACGGGATTCACAAACGCCATCATCTCCCCCTGCCTGGTTCCGAATCCGAAGCCGCCATCTATCCGCATATCAAGCGATTCGAGCTGGAAAGACGCGGCCGCTTCCGCTTCCTTCGCAGCCTTTGCTTCATCGAGTGGCGAGACGCCCAGCGCATCGGCAAATAGCCGCAATCGCAAGAGCTGCGCGTAGACGTCTGACCGCGCGAACAAAGGCGCCAGGTCATCCAGGTGTTGAGCGATCCTGTCGATGCCGTCAGCCAATACGCCAGCACAGTTCGGTCGATCCGCGCACGGCAACATGCCCTCCAGGAAGTACGCGTAAGCATGCAGGCGGTCCATCACTCTAGCGGAGTCCGTTTCTCCCGGCAGGAACTCCTGCTCAGTGCCGAGAGCCTGCTCGAGCGCAGCTTCGTAAGCAGCCAGCCATTCGGTATCGCCCGATGCTTTCCAAAGGTCATACCAGGCCATGCCGGACTTTAACTGATAGCACCCCGGACTGGCGGACCAAGCAGGGCCATAAGGACGGGGCTTCCGGTTCGGTAGGGTGAGGATCGGATGAATCGCATTGGTTCCTCGGAAATGCACCAACATGCCACGTCCGGCGCTGAGAGCCGCTTCCAAAAATTCGCCCCTTTGGGTTGCCCGCCAGGCACTCAGCAAACCCCGAACGATGATTCCCGAATCGAAGAAGTAAGCTAAACGCTCCGTGCCGGACTCGCTGGAAGCGTGCTCGAACTGGAACAACCTCAGGTCACTGTCCCAGGCTGTTTGAACGAGAAAGTCCGCACCACGCAGCCCTGCCTCGCGATCCTCGGCACACCCCGTCTGATCGTACAGATACAAAAGGAAGCTGACCGCGTACCCCGTGATCTCGGTGGAAATCGGGGCATTTTTGCCTATATCGGACCGGTAGTAGCGGGCCACTCCACCCGACGGTTCTTGTATCCCCGAATGGAGAAACCAATCCCCGGCGCGAGCAAGCAGAGTTGTGGATGTGGCGAAATTAGTGCTGGTCACAGTTCAAGCCGGAGGCTCTAATCTTAACATTCAAGCACGTTACTTCTGGCCAGGCGTGCGGCGATAGATCGTTTCGAAATCCGGCTTACCACCGAATGACACATTGGTCGATGAAGAAGAGGTGGGTACGTCGGCAGGTCGCGGATGCGCCACACTTCCTTCTCTGTTCGGCTCCGTGCTGGACTGGCGAGTTTCCTTGGTGACACGCGGGGTGGATTGGGAAGGCCGCGCGTCCACACGGTCAATATCATCCTTTGCAATCGCGACCTGTTCGTTTTTCACCACCGCCATCAGTTTGTCCTCGGTGGCTTCATCGGCTTTGGCGAGGATGGGTTGGCGTGAGCCTTTCTTGAATATTCGAATCTCAGTCCCACTTTTCAATCCGCGTACCTTAGTCCAGGAGTCCTCTGCAGACAGGCAGGTCAATGTTGCAATCAGCAGTAAAGAAAGTATTCGCATTCGAGTCTCGCCGCCAAGGCTGAGTCTATCAAATTCTAATTCCCGGCACGCCTACAATAAAGGCGATGCAGGAAGTGAGTATTGGCGTGATCGGCTTAGGCAATGTGGGCATGGGCACACTTGCCATCCTCACCGAAAACGCCGGGCAGATTGCCCAGAAATTAGGATTTCGGCTGACCGTCAAGGCTGTGTGCAGCCGAACGGTGGAAGCCAAGGTACTGCCCGCTGCACTGGGCGATGTGTATCGAACCACGGATTGGCGTGAGCTCATTCGCCGGCCCGACGTGCAAATTGTGGCCGAACTTGTCGGCGGCACGCATGTGGCCCGTGACATGGTGGAGGCAAGCATCGCCGCAGGAAAATCTGTGGTGACCGCTAACAAAGAGCTGATGGCCCTATGCGGAGCCGAGATGTGGGAGAGCGCCATTCGCGCGGGCGTCAACATGGCAATGGAAGCCAGCGCTGCGGGCGGCATTCCCATCCACGCCGTTTTACGCGAAGGCATTTCAGGCGACCGCGTTACTGCCCTTTACGGGATCCTCAACGGAACCAGCAACTACATCCTTACCGAGATCGAGAAGCGCGGCGCGTCTTTTGGTGACGTCCTCGCGGAAGCCCAACGTCTCGGTTATGCGGAGGCGGATCCGAGTGCCGACGTGGACGGGTGGGACGCTCGCTCGAAACTCGCCATCCTGGCCGCGCTCGCATTTGGAGAAAAAATCACTCCATCCGACATCTATACAGAAGGCATTCGGCGCATTCTGCCGGTGGATTTCCGCTACGCACAGCAGTTGGGCCACACCATCCGGCTGGTCTGCTCAGCACGGCAGTCCCCGGAAGGTTTAATCCTGTCGGTGCGGCCTTCGTTGATCCCCAATTCGGCTATTCTGTCAAGCGTCCGAGGCGCCTACAATGCTGTGTGGGTCCGAGGTCATTATGGTGAAGACACGTTTTACTATGGCCGGGGTGCGGGTTCGCGTCCCACCGGCGTGGCCGTTGTGAGCGATCTCATGCGCGTCGCCAGAGAGATCCGGTCCGGCAGCCCGGAGCGTGTGTCGCCCTTCGCTCACGAGCGTCTGGGCGAGTATAAACCGATCCCCATCGCCCGCCACAAAGCCAGATATTATCTACGGTTTCGCGTGGAGGACCGCCCGGGGATTATCGCGCGACTGGCGTCCGTGCTTGCCGGTAAAGGCATCAGCCTGGACGCCGTTCTTCAGATTCCGGCTGAAAACTGGCGCGATTTGCCGTTTGTAATTACGGTTGAGCCGACCTCGGAACAATCGATTTGCGAAGCTGTGGCCGAAATGTCGGCCCATGATTATCTACTCGAGCCACCGCTCGCCATGCCCATGGAGGAACCGCTTTGAAACAAATTGTCGTAGCTGTGTTGTTTGCTTCTCTCGCGCTAACGCAGGTAGCAGAGAAGGCCAACAGTACTTACCAGACCAAAGAAGGCCGTGACGCCGTAGCGCGGGGGCTTTCCGACCCCCATCGCGACGATAAACAGAAACCGCGTGAACTGGTCGAAGCGATGGGGCTGAAAGCCGGCCAGAGTGTCGCCGATGTCGGCACGGGCGTAGGCTACATGCTGCCCTACCTGAGCCATGCGGTTGGGCCCACTGGTCACGTGACCGCAGAAGACATTGCTCCGGATTTCCTGGAGAAAGCCAGGTTGCGAGCGAGGATGACAAATCTGGCAAACATCACTTTCGTCCAAGGGACCGACCGGGACCCGAAGCTGCCTGCCGATACATTTCAGGCCGTGCTGGTCTTGGATAGCTACCACCATTTCGATTATCCGGAATCCATGCTGTCCGCCATTCGTGATAGTCTGCTGGCCGGCGGCCGACTCTACATCGTCGATTATTACAGGAGCCCCACGTCCATGCCGGGCGGCCGGGCCAT
>JBBSHP010000085.1:0-10480 GCA_038232555.1 Bryobacterales bacterium | reverse complement strand
CTCGGGATTCCGAGATTAACTGGCGGCCGATAGCTCAACCCGCCGAACCGCCGGATGCGGACCCGCATGTCCGGTGGTGTAACAGGGAAAGCTGGCGACAGCCTACCTATGTTTATTGTCTGCGGCGATGCTGCTGTGGGGCTAAATTGCTGTCCACCTTCGCAAGGGGACCCCCTGGCGCGATACACCATAGGTTTGACATGCCTGCCTTCCAAGGGGTATTATTAACCAAAATAGCTCTTTCCCGACGGCTTCCTCAAGCTGCGAGCTGCGTGTTTTTCAAAGGAGATACCGTGCAAATCACTCTGATTATTATTCCGTCAATTATCTGCTCAGTAGGCCTATGCTTTGCTCAGGTTAGATCTGTCGTTGTTCCTCAACAGGGAGAAGGTGTCTCCACCGGATTTAGTAATCTGCCCGCCCAAAAGATCGGCCCCAACGATTTAATTGGCGTATCCGTTTACGATTCCCAGGAATTAACCCGCACTGTCCGTGTAAGTGGCGAGGGTATGATTCGGCTCCCGATGGTCAAAAAACAGATCAAGGCGGAAGGCTTGCTACCCTCCGAGCTCGAAAATGCCATCTCCAGTGAGCTGAAAGCCGAAGAGTTGTTAGTGGAGCCGGTCGTTACGGTCACGATCGTGGAGTACCATAGCCATCCGATCAGTGTGGCAGGCGCGGTAAAGACTCCAATCACGTTTCAGGCGACTACTGCCGTATCGCTCCTGGAGGCTATCACCCGAGCTGGTGGATTGGCAACAGACGCCGGCCTCGAAATCCTGGTTAGCCGGGTCAAGAAAGTTGAGGGCCAAGACAAGCCCATGATGCTGACTCAGAGAATTCCGGTAAAGGGGTTGATCGATGCCGCGGATCCCGAGTTGAACATCATGCTGGTGGGCGGGGAAGAGATCCGCGTTCCCGAAATTGGCAAAATCTTCGTGGTTGGCATGGTCAAAAAGCCTGGCGCGTTCCCGGTGCAGGACAGTTCTGAGACCACCGTGCTGCAGATGTTGGCGCTGGCGGAAGGCTTGCAGGGAATCAGCACCGATAACGCTTATATCTATCGCAAAGAAGGGAGCGGCTCCAAAAACGAAATTCCCGTCAATCTGAAGAGTATAATGCAGCGGAAATCCCCTGATATTCCCCTGGTTGCAAATGATATTCTTTATATTCCGGAGAATCACGGCCGGAAAATGGGGTTATTGGCCCTGGAAAAAATCTTACTTTTCGGTAGCACCGCCGGCGCCACAGCTCTTAGCTACGGCATCATACGCTAATCATCCAAACTTAATTTTTTGTGAATGCGTGAAGACAACATCAATACCAGCGTCCCTGCGGTGATCCCCTCGGATGGACGCCGGGTCGCTTCTGCGATCCCGTACTCTGTCCCCCAATCCTACCTTCAGGAACCCGAGTCCGACACTCCCACGGTTCCGCTCTCGCACTATCTTTGGATAATCAAGCGGTACCGCTGGCGCATCCTGGCCTTTATCGCTACGTGTGTACTGGCAACGTTTATCATTTCCAAGCGCCTGACGCCGATCTATGAGTCCACTGCCACTGTGGACGTAGATCGCCAAGCACCGCAAGGCGTGATGGGTCAAGATTCCCAGAGAAATACGCCCAACGATGCCGATCAGTTTCTCGCCACCCAGGTAAAGCTGATTCAATCCGATGCAGTTTTGCGGCCGGTAGCGGAGAAGTACAATTTGCTTGAACAAGAAAAACAGCTCCCCACCGATCGGACCAAATCGGCGAACGTTCAGGAAGCCCCGATCTTACTCAAGAAGCTGAAGATCAGCCGCCCGCCCAACACGTACTTACTGCTGATCAGTTACCGATCGCCGAATCCTCAGCTCGCGGCTGACACGGCCAACGGGATCGCGGATAGTTACATTTTGAATACTTGGAACATCCGTTTGAAGGCTTCGGCCGGACTTTCCAAATTCATGGAATCCCAACTAGAAGAGCTAAAAGCCAAAATGGAGAAGTCGAGCGCCGCCCTAGTCCAGTTCGAGCGAGAGTTCGGGGTAGTCAATCCCGAGGAAAAGACAAGTATTCTTTCCTCCCGCCTGCTGCAGTTGAACACGGAGTACACCAATGCACAGGCTGACCGGGTTAGGAAAGAGGCGGCTTACGGCTCCATTAAGAGCGGTTCGCTTGAATCGGCGCAGGTCTCCGCGCAGGGTGAGGCTCTTAAGAAAATCAACGAGCGGCTGAACGAAGCTCAGGAAAAATTCGCCGATGTTAAAACCCGCTTTGGAGCGAATCATCCCGAATACAAGAAGGCTGCTGCGCTCGTTACCGAACTGCAGTCGCAACTGAACGGCGCTAAAGTGAATGCCGGCGGCCGAGTTGAAGTAGAGTACAACGAAGCCAGCGAGCGCGAGCGAATGCTTCGCAAGTCCGTTAACGATACCAAGGCGGAGTTCGACCGCGTAAACTCCCGGTCCAGTCAGTACCAGACCGTGAAGCGTGAAGCCGAGGCCGACCGCAAGTTCTATGAGGAACTGCTGCGTAAGATCAAAGAGGCTGGCATCAACTCCGGCTTCCAGAACAGTTCGATTCGTCTGGCGGATTCAGCCCGGCCAGGGCGTGATCCGGTTTCCCCCAACGTAAAACTTAACATCTTGCTGGCGTTTCTTTTCTCGACCATCCTGGCAGTGGGTGGAGCTGTCGTCAGCGATATGCTGGACAACACCATCCGGGACCCTGAGTACATCAAACGTGCTTTGAATACCGAGGTTCTGGGCATGCTGCCCGAAGTGAAGGCCAAACGCATTACCGCTGCTTCAGCCGCCGTGAACGGGCACGCCTCCAACGGTTCGCTCGCCCTGATGAGTTTAAGCGACGCCGGAGACCAGCGCACTAGCGGGTACGTGGAAGCGATGCGAACGCTCCGCAACTCCATCCTGCTGAGCAACATGGATACGCACATCCACTCCATGCTGGTGACCAGCGCCTCGCCCCGAGAGGGGAAGACCACTACTGCCGTACACCTGGCCTTGGCCCATGCCGAGCAGCACCACAAAACGCTCTTGATCGACTGCGATCTCCGGAGGCCCAGCGTCCACAAGTACTTCGATATGGAAAACGAGCTGGGGATGACGACGGTTATCACGGAGAATCTGCCTTGGGAGCAAGCTCTGGTGAAGAATCCGGCCGTGCCCGATCTCGACATATTGCCCTCGGGGCCCGTGTCCCGGCGTGCTGCGGATCTGGTCGGCCGACCCATGAACCAGATCCTGGAAGAAGCCGCTAAAATCTACGATTTAGTGGTGGTGGATGCGCCCCCCATGTTAGGTTTCGCTGAGTCGCTTCAACTATCGACCCTTGTAGACGGGGTGGTGGTGGTGGCCCATGCGGGCGAGACTAGCCGGAACGCGGTGGCATCCGTCCTCAGCACCTTGAACCGTGTGAATGCGAATGTTATTGGGGTGGTCATGAATAAGATGGCAGGACACCTTAACGACGGGTATTACTATTACGGGTACTACGGGAAGTACGGCAAAGATCAGTATTATTATTACCATCCCGAAGCCAAAGCTTAGTCGCGGGACATGCTTCCAGCCTGTCCTATTTCACACAATTTCAAAACACGTCGATAAGATCCTGCAAGGGTGAGTGCTCGGCACCAAGGCCGCGCTGCCCCTGGGAGGCGATCTTAGGTGAACAGAAATTTCGTGGGTGCGGTCTTCGCAGTTCTTGTGCTCGCCTCAACCGGGACTGCTGGCATCCGGTGGGCCAACGAGCTTGGTAATCCTTATCGCCGGACTGATTTTGCCGACATTCATTTCAAACTCAACAACGCTACGGCTCAGAGTCTGGTCTCGGATGGCGACCCGGCGGCCGCAGTCCAGGCTGCGCTCAACAGTTGGAACAGCGTGGCACATACGGCGCTGCATTTCGCACTGCTTGAGAGCACCTCTTCCGGTATCAATTCCGCCGATCGGCAGAACGTAATCGCGTTTGCGACCACACCAGCGGACATCAATGCTCTTGGCAATTACCCAGCGATGACCAAGGTCGCTTCGAACGCCGATGGCACAATTATCGAAACGGATATCATCCTAAACCCCGGCGCGAAATTTTCCACGTCATTGCAGGCCAATACGTTCGATCTCCAGTCCGTAATCGCCCACGAGCTAGGTCACGCTCTGGGGGCCAACCACGCCACAGTGGTCTCCGCGACCATGTACTACAACACTCTCGCTCAGGACAATTCCAAAGCCCAATTGAAACCCGACGATGCGTCCTTTGCTGCTACCGTTTACCCATCCGCGAGCGCCGCCAATGCTTATGGAGTAATCACGGGCACTGCGTCCAAGGATGGCGCGGCGCTGCTGGGGGCGGCGGTGGTTGCGTCGGACCCGATCTCCGGAGCCTCGATCGGAGTATTGTCCAGCTTGACCGATGGATCTTTCCTCATTCGGGTGCCTGCGGGGAATTACGTCGTGTTGGCGCAACCGCTGACCGGCGTGCTGGCGGCAGTGGATGCGAATGGGAATGCCATTTACTATAACTTCGCGCCGGCCAAGATCGATACGGGCTTTAAAGCCGCCGCCTCGGGTGGGACCGATGCGCCAACGGTGGTCCGGGTGGACGGGGGTGCTACGGTCACAGCAAATGTGGCCACCCTGGGCGGGCGCTCCGCTATTGAGGTCTCCGGTGCGGGCAAAGTGCTTTCCAACCGTTACACCATTGCGGCACAGCCCGTGACCGCGCCATCCGGACAGGCTCTGGATTTCCTGGTATCCGGTCCCGGCCTGGACGGTTCTATCACGGAACAGAACTTGCGCTTGATCGGGGCAGGCGTAAGCATTCGACCAGGCACTCTTCGAGTGGAAAACAACGCTAAGGATCTGCAGGGCAGGTCTCCACTGCGGTTCACTATCGATGTCGCTCCGCACTCCAGCCTCTCTTTCGTCAGCCTCTTCATCGTTCACGGTTCGGACACTGCGTTGCTTACAGGTGGAATCGTCGTCACCCCGGCCAAGCCCGCCTTTAATGCGACCAGTCTGATCGATGCAGCGAGTTTCAAGGGCACGGGCGTGGCTCCAGGAGAACTGGTTTCCCTGTTCGGGACCAGCGTTGGTCCGGACATGCCTGTATCCAACAGCGGTTTCGATCCGTTCACGGGGGGGTTGCCCACTACGCTGGCCGGCATCAGCGTCAATTTCGACGGCGTTCCCGCTCCGCTGATTTTCACGTCTGCCGCGCAGATCAATCTTCAGGTACCGTACGAAGTGGCGGGTCACGCAAGCACCGTTGTAACGGTCGTGAATCAAGGGATCGCAAGCGATCCGATTACGGTGCCGGTCGTTTCGGCGCAGCCCGGTCTCTTCGTGCAGACCGGAACAACGCAGGCCATTGCTCTTAACCAGGACAACTCCGTGAACTCGCCTTCCAATCCTGCCGCCAAAGGTACCGTAGTCACGCTGTTCGCGACGGGCGCCGGCGTGGTGGAGCCACCCGTCCCCACGGGTAGACCGGCCTCGGGTCCACTGCTCAGCGTGGGTACCGGCGTGGCGGTGAGCATCGGAGGCGCGAGTGCTAGAGTCCTGTTCGGTGGTCTGGCGCCTGGCTTTGTGGGTCTGATGCAACTCAACGTGGAAATACCGCAGGCGGCGCCTACCGGGAACGCGGCCGTGGAACTCACGGTGGCTGGTAAGAAGACCACTGCCCCGGCGCCATCCGTAGCGGTAAAGTAAGCGGACGGCGAGCTTAGCCAAAATAAGCTAAATAGGCCGGACTCTAACTAGTGGCTGTTCCCCCGCGATCCGGTGCAAGGGATTCTGTAAGGCCCGTCCAAACCCATCGAACCGGACCTGCATCACATCTCCATCTTGCAGTTGTACGCCCTCTCCGAAACTGAACGCGTCCGCTCCGAAAAAATGGATGTGCAGGTCCCCCGGAACGCGATGCCATTCGTACTTGAAGTGATGATGCTCCAGATTCTCCAGGCTGTGGCTCATGGCTTTCTCACCGGTCCGAATCCGCCGTGACCACAGGGACTGGCCGCTGCGCAGCACTGAGACTTCGCCCGGAGCGTCATCAAAGCCGCTGCCAATCACCAGTTCAGGACCAATCGAGCAGGTGCGCAATTTCGAGGACGCCAGATACAGATAGTTCTTCCGCTCCAGGATGTGATCCGAGAATTCGTTAGCCGTGGTAAATCCAATGCGCCGCGGCAACCCCGAGTGGTCGATCAGATACACGCCAGCCACCTCCGGCTCCTCACCCCCGTCCTCGGCATATTCTGGCACCGTAAGCGGTTCGTTGTGGGCACGCAGAATCGCGCCGGTCCCCTTGTAAAACCACTCGGGCGGAGTGCCGATCTGCCCCGGCGCAGGCCGGCCGCCCTCCACACCGGACTGGTACATGCGAGTGCTGTCGGTAATTGCCTGGGCCGCTGCATGCATTGCATTCCGGTTCTCCGCGCTGGCCTTATGCGTCAATCCCGTGCCGGTCACCACACAATGCGCGGGCTCTGCGGGCGAGTCGGCCGATGGCAAAAGTTTCCAAGTTGAGCCGCCGTTGTAAATGGCATCGTAGTCCAGAAGCTCACTCGACTTGCGCTGTTCTATGGCAGCGGCAAGATCTATCCTCTGGCGCAGACAGTCCTGCGCCAACTCGTAGACCGACTCGCAGCCGCTGAGCAGCCGCAACCCAGGCTCCTCCACCAGCGCGACCTTGCGCCCGCCAGCTCCTGTCAGTTGTACCAGTCTCATCATTTCTCCGTTATTCCAGCCTTCGTCAGGGCAGCCAAGCCATACTCACGGCAGAGTTGTGCGCTGCGCTCCGGCGGCAGCTCTTTCAAACCGCGGCCAAAGACCTCGACGCTGAGCGAATCCTGGTAGCCGATTTTGTCCAAAGCGTGCAGAAACCCGGTTAGATCGACAACCCCTTCCCCGGGCAGTAGCCGCTGGTTGTCGCGGACCTGATCGGGCTCACTCCTGGCAGCATCGTCAAAATGCACGACGACAATCCGCTCGCGGCCCGCTGCGACGATATCGGCCGTGGTTCCACCGGCGTGGTGCCAGTGCCAGGCATCCAGCGTGAGGCCGACATTGGGGCCGCACTCCTTCGCGAACGCGAGCATCTCCGGCATTCTCCAGATGAACTCATGCGGGAACTGCTTTCGAAGGTGCAGCGGTCCCAGAAATTCAAGCCCCAGCCGGCAATGCGACCGGGCCAGAATATCCGCGCACATCGTGAACCGCTTCTTGTAAAGCCGTCGCAGCTCGTCTTTGGGCGTCTCGCTCGAAGGCATGATATAGGTCATCATGCGCGGGCATCCGATTGCTGCGGCAAACGGGGCGGCCTCTTCCAGCTTTCTCAGCCCAGCGGCGAAGCTGGCCTCATCTTTCCGGAACTCCACCGGCAGCCCCAGGTAAGCGGGGCGAAGGCTCAGTTCGTTGAAGAGGGCCTGCGTGCGGTCCAGGCCATCTTTCAACGCAGAGTCCAGCATGACGTCTACGCCAATGAATCCGGTTTTGGCCGCTAACCTGGCGAACTCCGGCCAAGCGAGTTGTCCGCCAATCGGAACGGAGTTCAGGGAAAGATACATTCAGGAGCAAGCCTCTGGGCTTAGCGTAACGCAGGTACTCGACCGGCACTACCAAAATTCGAGAAGCTGCGCCAGGCACCCGCTATCGTTGAGGTAGATGTTGCGTCTCTGCCTGATGCTCGCCATCTGTATTTCAGCTGCTTGGCCTGCCATGGCGCAAACCTCGCTAGTCAGCGGAGCCCTGGAAGGGTTCGTGAGCGATTCGAGCGGAGGCCGCATTCCGGGCGCGACGATCACCATACGTGAGAGCGCCTCACAGCGCACCCGCACCGTCTCTACTCACGCCGAAGGGTCGTTTCATTTTTCTGAGCTGCCACCCGGCACCTATGAAGTAGCAGTGTCGCAGCCCGGTTTCACGCCTTACCGCCATACGGGTGTCACGGTACAACTCGGCTCGACCATGCACCTGGACGTAGCGCTTCAATCTGGCGGAGTGACCACGGAGATAACCGTCACCGCGCAACCGCCGGCTTGGGATCCAGCGCAAACCTCGGTGAGCTCGACTATCGACAGAGAACGTATCGAAGAACTGCCGGTCGAAAGTCGCAACTATTTGAACTTCGTGTTGCTCGCTCCCGGGGTAGCCAGCTCTGCGCAACAGCCTGGTAAGCAGTCGCTCGGCCCGCTTCCCGACAGCGGGTTCACGTTTGGCGGACTGCGCGGCCGCAGTAACAACATCACGATTGACGGACTCGATAACAATGATGAGTACCTGGGCTCCAGCCGTACCGAGCTGTCGCTTGAAACGGTGCAGGAGTTCCAGGTGGTGAATGCCGGGTTGTCCGCTGAAACAGGTGGGGCTTCCGGCGGCGCTATCAACGTGGTGACGCGCACCGGCGCGAACCAAATCCATGGGGATGCATTTCTGTTCGTCCAGAACGGCTCGCTGAATGCCCGCAATCCATTCGAAACCGAGCGAGCCGCACCCAATGTGCACCGTTATCGCGGGGGTTTGGCTCTCGGAGGTCCAATCGTCAAGGACCGCACCTTCTACTACGTAGCAGTTGAGCAGGAGCACAACCGTGCGCGCGACGGCTCTTTTCTGAACCCGGCATTAACCGCCGCAGTCAACCGCCTTCTGGCTGCTGGCGCCCTACCCGGAGTGACTACACGCCGGGTCAGTGACGATGGGTTCCCGGTGTCGCGCGCCGAAACCGAAGTGTCCGGAAAAATCAACCATCAACTCGGCGTGCGGAACTCTCTGATGCTGCGGTATGCCTTTACGAATAATCGTGAGGCTGGCGATGCTTTCAATATCGCCGGCTGGATAGACCCGAGCGCACGGGGCAGCAGCTTCACTCGCGACCACGCCTGGGTGGGTGCCTTGACCACCGTTTTCAATGCCCGGTCAGTGGGCGACCTGCGGGTTCAGGTTTCAGAGAGGCGCGCGGTACTCCGCACTAATGACGCGACGGGGCCAGGGGTCGTCATCGCGGGTCTCATCAACTTTGGGCGTCCTTACGACGGCAACAGCCGCCGCACCGAAAGCCACGATCAAGTGAACTACACATTTTCAAGCGGCATCGGACATCATTTCTGGAAGGCTGGCGTTATCGTCAACCACGTACGGGAGGATGCGGCTGCCGCGGACGGATTCGGCGGCCTCTACATTTTCGCCAACCTGGCCGATTTCGCAGCCGGCCAGCCTCGTCAATTCCGCCAGGCGTTCGGCGCTATTCCCGTTGATTATTCCGTCTCCAGCTACGGAGCCTTTGTGCAGGACCATTGGTCGCTGACCCGCAAGCTAACGGTGGACGCAGGTCTGCGCTACGATGTCGAACACCTCCCGAGCGGTTTTCATCAGGACACCAACAATGTGAGCCCGCGCGTAGGTATCGCGTATCATCTGCTGCCCACCTGGATTTTACGAGCGGGATACGGGATCTTCTTTGACCGGTATGTCTTGGCGAATCTGAATCGCGCGATCCAGAAAGATGGGGTCCATGCATTTGAGCAGATCTCGCCTCTTGGTGTCCCCGGTGTCCTCCCTCAGAACCGGCTCGGGGGAGCGGCGGTCGTTAGGCTCCTTCCCTCCCTCTATCGCGCCGACCCTCGGCTGGCAACACCCTATAGCCAACAAACCAGCTTCGCCGTGGAGCACACGCTCGCTCGTGACCTGAGCGCCAGCGCGACGTATCTCCTGGTCCGTGGCGTCAAGCTTCCACGGACGCGCAACATCAACCTGCTGCGATCCGATCCGCGCTTTGGCGATATTTTTCAACTGGAGGATTCTGCCAGCTCGACGTATCACGGCGCCAGCCTGACAATCAATCGGAGGATGTCTAACGAGTTGGAATTTTCGGGCAGCTACACTCTTTCGAAGACCTTCGATGACGCCTCGGACTTCGATGAGCAGCCCGGCAACCCGTTCAACCTGGCAGCCGGCCGTGCTCTATCTCGCCAGCACCAGCAGCAGCGCCTGGTCTTCAATGCGCTTTGGGAACTGCCCATCGGCGATGAAGAACCAGGGAAACCAGCCGAAGACAACTGGGTTACCAGAATCTTCGGGCATATTCAGATGGCGCCCATCTTTACCTTGGAAAGTGGCCGCCCGGTGAATCCGCTCACCGGCATCGACTCCAACGGCAGCCACGCCTTCCCGCTCTCGGCCCGGCCTCCCGGCTTGGGACGGAATTCTCTGAAGACGCCTACGCTCGCGAACGTCGACTTCCGTGTCCTAAAATTCTTTCCGCTTGGTAAAACGGCGCGCCTCGATCTGGTAGCCGAAGCTTTCAACCTTTTCAACCGGACCAACGTGACTCAGCTCGATCCCATCTTCGGGGTGGGGTCCGTTGCGCAGCCGGGTTACCTGCAACCTTTGGCCGTGTCGGGCGCGCGACGATTGCAGTTCTCGCTTGATTTCGAGTTTTAATCCCGCCAATGATCGAGTTTGCAGATAGTCGTAAGTGT
>JBBSHP010000084.1:0-10558 GCA_038232555.1 Bryobacterales bacterium | reverse complement strand
CCTACGGAACGGGATTCCTTGTACTTATAGAAGCCCTGCCCGGACCTGGTCAAGCCGGTTTTTTTGACCGCATCTTCCAGATAGGAGCCGACCCATTCGAGCGGAGCCGCCCGCAACTCCAGATCGCCGTCCTCGAGCTCCGGATAGACGCTATCCCAAAACTCCGTCACCAAACCGCGCAGTACCTCAAGGCCTTGCTGCAGCCCGCCAAAACCTTCCTTCTTCAGCGCAGCTTCGGTCAGCCACGCCGCTAATTGCAGGTCTTTGCTTTTGGCTGCCAGCGCATCGCCCGCCAGTTTGATGACGAGGCTGTAATCCGCTACTTTACGCTCGCGCTGCCATTCGCCCTGAGGCGCGTCGTCATCTTCGCGTCGCGCTTCCTTGATCTTGTCGTATACAGGCGCGTACCGCAGGCTCTCACCGCTCGGGTTCGCTCCAGGGATGGGCGTAAGTAAATCATCGCGCATCTTTACTCAGGGAATCGGCTTCCGTATCAGGGGTGAACTCCAGTTTTCGTAACTCCAGGATGGGAAAATCTTCGCCGTCCACCAGCAGCAATTTCTGTCCTACCGGCGCACGGACGCCATCTCCCGATTCCTGCCATTCCGTGGCTCGGCCGAGCCGTACCGCGCCATCCGGATGCTGCCACGAGAGCGGACAAAGCGCCGGAACTAACACTTCACCCAGTTCTTTGCCGTGGAACGCCGGACCCGTCCTCACCAGCGCCGGAATCCACAGAGTGTCCCGCAGTCTCTTGGGAGGTTCCATCTCGATGGAGATTATGTGTTCAAACGGAATCCACAGATACGAACCAGCCGCGAATAGCTCCAGACGAGGCCCAATCCGCGCATCCCCGTCTACTATCTCCTCGAATGGCGTCCCGTTCAAAATCCCCGAACGCGGCTCGAAATCGATGCTTTTCTCCTGGCCCGGGTACTCTTTCTTCCGGAACATCTCCTGGCGCAGCCGTTCGGCATGTAGAGCCGAATGGTAAAGCACCGCGCCCAATTCAGCTTGCCCGTTATTGCCGGCAAGCACATTAAGCTGCTTCTCCGCCCGGTCGTATTCCCCCGCAAAGCATAGCAGCTCGAACAGGAATGTACGGCGCTGGGCGTCGGTCGGGTTTTCCCGTAACTCCGCGCTCAGCGCCTGTATTGCTTCCGGGATCTGCCCGGCTCGGAAGAATTGTCTCGCGTTCATCTCTCGGGCCTCCCGCCGCGAGAACTGGCGCTATACCGCCTTGTTTGCCTTGGCGTCCCAGCCCGCCTTAACGGCGCCGCCCAACGTACCGTCGGCTTTTTGCTCTTTGTACTCAAATTCAATCTTTCCGAAGTTCAGTGATATTTGGTCCGTCGGGACCACATCGGCGTGGCCATGCCCCCCCGTCTGGAAAGAAGACACCAGAATGTCGGTCATCGTGATTTTCAGAAATTCTTGTTGGTCTTTTCCGGCCTTGCGGCAAGTGAGGACGGCCTTCTTAAGGTGCTCGCCGTTCGCGCAGGCGAGCATCAGTTTCGGGCTGCCCTTGTCGATCTTTTTAACCATGCTGAAGTCATGCATCTGAACTTTGCCGGCACCTCCCCCGCCACCGGCGTGGAACGTTCCCCCCTGGACTTCACCCCAACTCCAGGACTCCAGGTCTATCTCGCCTTTGTGCTTTGCATCCGCACTCTCTCCGTCAATCCCTTCGATTTTCAGGAAAAAATCTACTAGCGCCATGTGAGTACTCTCCTTTTCTAATGAGTTGTGCTTCTATTTCCGCGCCGAGGCTGGCAATTCCGCCACCAACCGCAACGAAACGGAAAGTTCATCCAACTGGAAGTGCGGTTTCAGGAACGCCGTGGCCCGGTAGACACCCGGTTTGCCCGGAACTTCCTCAACCGTAATGGACGCCTCGCGCAGCGGATGCGAGGCCTTTACTGAGGGCGACGCCGTATCGTCGGGCGTGACATAGTTGGTAATCCATTGATTCAGCCACCGCTCGCAATCGGTGCGCGACATGAAGCTGCCGATCTTATCCCGCATCATCGCCTTCAAATAGTGCGCGAAGCGCGAAACCGCGAAGATATAGGGCAACTGCGTCGAGAGCCGCGCGTTAGCGTTCGCCGCGTCCTTATCATAGAGCTTCGGCTTTTGGGACGATTGCACGCTGAAGAAAGCCGCATAATCCGTACCCTTGCAGTGCACCAACGGGATGAAGCCAAGGTCAGCTAGTTCCTTCTCGCGCCGGTCCGTGATGGGTACCTCCGTCGGGCACTTCATGGCAACATCCCCTTCGTCGGTATAAAAATTGTGCACCGGAAGTCCTTCGACCAGACCGCCGCCCTCTACGCCGCGAATCGACGCGCACCATCCGTATAGCGCGAAAGCATTAGTCAACCGGGCCCCCATGGCGTAGGCTGCGTTCCCCCATAGGTACTTGTTGTGATCCGTGCCGTCCACGTTTTCCTCGTAACTGAATGCCTCGATCTGCCGGTTGGCCTTGCCGTACGGTAACCGCATCAGGATCTTCGGAAGGCACAAGCCGACGTAACGGGAGTCCTCGGTCTGCCGGAAGCTCTTCCACTTGGCATACTCGGTCGTATCGAAAACCTTGCCGAGGTCGCGCGGCGCATCCAGATTAGTGAAGCTCTCCAGATTGAAGAAGTCCGGCGCCGTTCCCGACACAAAAGGAGCGTGGGCGGACGCAGCTACCTGTGAGAGGCGCTCCAGCTACTCAATATCCTCGGGGCCGCGACCGAATTCGTAGTCACCGATCAGAGATGCGAAGGGAGCACCGCCGAAGATGCCAAACTCTTCTTCGTACACCTTTTTGAAGAGCGCGCTCTGGTCGAACTCCGGCGCTCGCTGCAAGTCGCGCAGCAGCTCTTTCTTCGACACATTCAAGATTTTAATCTTCAAATGCTCGCTAGTCTCGCTCTGGTCCATCATGTACTTCAGCCCGCGCCAGCTCGCCTCCAGCTTCTGAAAAGCGGCGTGATGCAGGATCTCATTGAGCTGGATGGAGATCAGATGATCGATCTGCGCTATACGCGCGTTGATCATGCTCTCGGCATCCTTGGTGATGGTCATCGAGCCGTCCAGCACCTGCGAGACGAACTCCTTCACCAGATCTTTGCCGCGCTCCCGCGTACCCGGATCCTTTCCCATCCGCCCTTGTTCTACGATCTGGTCGAGCAGCCCAACCTCGAGCGTCTGTTCGGCGGCTTGCGATGCGTCTGCCTTTTTCGCTTCAGCCATGCGACCCTCCCTCGGGTTTGCCGACTTCCGACTCCAGTTGTTTGCGCTTTTCCGTGTTGCCTACGGCGTCGAGCAGCAACTCCTCTAGCTTGTCATTGCCTTGCAGGCTGCCGCGCAGATCGGAAAGCTTGGTCCGCAGGTCCAGCATCTCTTTGAGCGGCTTTACCTGCTTGGCCACATTCTCGGGCTCAAAGTCGTCCATGCTCTTGAAGTGGAGGTCGACTTTGAGCTGTGGCGAATTGGGGTCTTCCGACAGCTTATTCTCAACCGAGAACGCCAGGTGGGGCTTCATCCCTTCGAGAACGGCGTCGAAGTTATCCGGATTTACTTCAACGAACTTGCGATCGCGCAGACGCGGCAGCGGACTTTCCGGTTGGCCCGTGAAGTCCCCCAGAACCCCCATCACGAAGGGTAGCTCCTTCAATTCAATCGCATCACCGACTTCCACGTCATAGGTCACGTGCACGCGTGGGGGCCGTACCCGGTCCAGTTTGTGTTGTGTGCTAGCCTTTGGCATATTTACTCCTCAGAAGAGTGTATCTCTCGGGCAATTCGCTTCAAGAAAAAAGCACGGCGAGCCAGCTTGCTCCTTGTTCAGGGACAGCTTATCACAGAAGTGTCCACTCCGCACCGCAACTTCGGCCCCACTGACGAATCTCATTCCATCAGCAGAGCCAACAACCCCACTTTCTTAAGGTTTTCATCCAACTGCGTTTCAAAAACCGTCTCATCCGACCCGTGCCAATAAAGCGCCAGCTCGGTTTTGAGATCTTGGCGGTCGCGGCTCCCATCCAGCAGCGTGATCAGTTGTCTCTCCAGGGCGCCATCTACCTGGACGCTGGAATGCCGAAGGGTAGTTAAATCGGAGCCGGAACGCGCTTGCACGCGGGCCAGTGGACTAGCGATCGGCCGCGGACCCGGCGTCACTCTGAATCGCGGCTGCCACGCGTGCAACTCCACCAATCCCGCCGAAAACATCGTGAAGACAATCTCGCTTAAGGCGTCGGAGTGCTCGGTTCCGATGCTTGCCGACAATTCGTCAAAATGCAGGGTGCGGGGCCAAGCCTTAATCAGATGCATGATCGCCGCGTTCGCTATAAGGTGCGCGGTTTGCATTGCCGCCCCATGCTGTCCCTCAAAACGATTCACACCTTCCCGGCCGTTGGAAACCAGCTTTGCCGGCGACCCCACATACATATTCCGCGTTCTCGCCGGGCTAGGCTCAGCATCGAGCGTCAGCTCCGCATGACATAACAACGTCTGCCGGAATTTCCGGCATTTCAAAAAGTCGCGATACTGCTCCCGCGCAATCCGGTCCGCGCCCGACAACGTTTTTAGCCCGCCGGCAACACTCTCTTTGAAGGCGCTGTCTTGCATATCGAAGAAGTTCGCCTCCGACAGGAATTGCAATCCGTGCCGGGAGGCTTCCGTGATGAATTGATGAAAGAATACGGGTTCGTACGTGTCCGCCATTTCGTCGTGAAATAACAGGTTGGGCTTGCGCTCCAGGATTTGTTCCAGCTCTTTCTTGAGAAATAATCGATATTCGTCCGCCTTCGACGGCACCGCCGCCACCAGAAAAGCCAGCAACTCCCGCGCTTTCCGGATCCGCTCCTCTGGGTTCTCGATGCCACGCCCATGGTAGAGGATCATGTCCCGGATCATTCTGCGCATGTGCCCGCCGGGGAGCGCGTTGTAGCTGATGTAAGCAACGCCCTGGGCCGTCAGATTGGTTTTCGAAATGTTAAACAACTGCTCGCGAACCTCCGGTGGAACCCAGGAATAAAGCCCGTGCGTGATAATGTAATCGAATTTGCCCCACGCGGGGCTTACCTCCATCGCGTCACACGTTCGCAAGGTGATGTTCTTTAACCCCAATTCGCCGATCATCGCTTTACCCGCAGTGACCGGTCGAACCGAGAGATCGATGCCGGTAAACTCGCTCTCCGGCAGGCTCAGTGCCATCGGAATCAGGTTCGCTCCGTCCGCGCACCCTACCTCGAGCACACGGCACCGTGTAACGGGGGCGGGCTGCATGCCGAACAACATCGCCAGCATCGCAAGCCGGTCGGGATGTGTCTGCGCGAACGGCGATCCAGGATAGAGAACCGTGTCGTATGCGTTGGGCATGGCCTGCTACTTGCGGCGAAGCATGTCAGCCAGTTTCGCTTCGGCCTCATGTTGAATCCTGGCCGCTTCAGCCAGCACTCGACGGCTGCCTTCGAGATCGCCTCTCATTCGCAGGCTTTGGCCTGATGTGGAATAGGGTCCGGGTGCGTTCGGATTTAGCCGGATCGCTTCGTTTAATGAGGCCATAGCGCCATCCCTATCTCCATGCTTGAGAGCCGTGCCCAGCATGTAGTGCGCTTCTATCGCCCGCCTGCCAATCGCCATCGCTGATGCCCAGTGCATAGTGGGGCTCGGCTAACGTTTTGTCCCACTCAGTCGATCTCTTGAACTCCACCTTCGCCTCGTCCTGCTTGTTTTCTGCTTTAATTTAAAGCCCTTCCGAGATTATAATGCGCGATAGCGAGGCCCGCCTCACGAGTGAGCGCCCGTTTCAGCTCCGCGATGGCCCGATCAAACTCGCCCTTTCTGTACATCGCAATGGCAGTGTTCAGATCAGCGGTTTTTGGGATTCAGCTCCACCGCACGCGCATGTGCGGTCCCGGCAGAAGCATGGTCCTGCAAGGGTTTGCGGGTTCCACCAGCAGGCTCCATACACGTCCAAATGCCCCGTGTTGGTGATGCCCTCACGCCACTGATGGACAACCACTACAGCTTCGCGTATTCGGCTTTGGCTTCCTTCAGAATCGGGATGTCGGGGTCGGCGTCTTTCCAAAGTGTGAGGAAATCCTGGTAGGCAGTCTTTGCCTTGATCTTATCTCCTGACAAGATGAAAGCTCGGCCAAGCTGCAGGCGTGCTAGCGCGCCTATGGGACTGGTGAGAACGATCCCGCGGTGATCCAAAATTCTTTGGAATTCCGCAGCAGCTTCGGAGCCCTGAAGTGCACCCAGATAAGCCAGGCCACGCACATAGACCGGACACAGTGACCCGGCGAACCCAACTGAGCAACAGTCCGTCCCCAACTCATAGGGCTTTGCTACCTGCAGCAGTTCAACTGCTGTCGAAGACTCTCCGTGCTTCAGCGCAAGCAGCGCGCGAAGAACGGGAAGAGGATTGAACCTGGCCAAAGTATCCTCCGGGAAGCGCTTTTCTAAGTCATCGGCCAGCGCTTGGGACTGTATAGAATCGTTGGCCAGGGCCAAGGCAAAGGCAACGCTGTACTCCACATCCCGGGTGTTCGAGAGGCGTAGTGCCGACATCGCGATCCGGCGTGCTTCTTGGGAGTTCCCGAAAAGGCCCTCCCGCACGGCTGCTCCGGATCGGTGTTGAGCTGCACTTTCCGGATGACCGGCCTGCCCGGTCAGGTCGGCCGCCTGCCGTGACACCCTCCTGGCCTGTCCCAAGTGGCCGGAATACGCCAACGCAGCAGCTTCCTGGCCGTAAATCGAATAGTCCCCGCCGGGATTTTGCCGACCCAGAGCCGCCAACCGCGCCATCTCCACCTGGTCGTGCTTTAGAAAGGCGATTTGATACCGCACACCTCTATATTCGGGGACATCGAGTTTACGCTCGGAGGCCCGCTGGAGCGTGAGTTGGGCCTCAGCCAGGCGATCTCGAAGAATATAGTATTCGGCCAAATGCCCATACGCGAAAGCGCGGTCTGGATCCAGCTCGATTGCTTTTTTGGCTTCCTCCGCGGCCTCTTCGAACCTGCCCAAGGCAGCGGAGAGGCTTACCCGCAGTCCGTGGGGCTCCGCGCGCCGAGGGTACGTGTGCGCCCACAACTCGCAGGTCTGTCGCGCCTTATCCAGATCTCCCAACACCGATTCATAATAGGAAAAGTCGATAAAAAATTTCTCCTGATCGCTGGCTCGATCCCGCAACTCATAAGCCCTGCTGAAGCTCTCGGCGGAGGGGCCCGACTCTCTGTAACTGCGTCCTAGCCACGCATACGCTGAGGCGAATTTGGGATCGATCTCAGTCGCCCGTTTGAAGAGGGGCACAGCGGCTTCGTGACCGGTTGAAATCAGAACCTTCAACCCCGTGCTGAATGCTCTCCACGCTTCCAGTGACGGCGTCGTAGCGTCGGCCAGCGGAGTCGCGTATCTCTCTACCGTGGCGAGTGATTCCCCGACTCGGGTTCGAAATTTGATGGCGATTTGAGTGAGGGCATTCAGAACTTCTTCTTTTCTTGCCGCTTGCACCTGCTCCTGATCGAGGACCGCTCCGGTGCGGCAGTTCTGTGCGCGTAACCCCAATACGTACTGGCTTCCGAGGCTGACCATCGATCCATCCAGGACGGCGGCACCGCCGGTTCGCTCACAGAGTTCCCGGGCGACCTCGGGCGTAAGCGGCGTATTCGCCGGTCGGTCCATGAGCCGGAGCGTCTTCTGGATCCGCTGATCGGACACCAGGCTGAGGAATGGCGACTGTTGAAGCTGCACCGCCAATCCCTGGCGGAGTGTGTCGTCGAACACGGTATCGCCGGTCTTGTTTACAAAATCAGCCAGGACGATCGTGTCCCTGTCCGTGAGCTTTGGTGGGTGATGAAAATAGAAATAGCCTGCAGCGGAAAGGGCAAACGCAGTCGCGATAGGGAGCGCAATCACTTTCCAGCGTTTTGCCGTACTAGTAGCAGCTCCGGGCTTCTTGCTGCTTGTCACGGGTGTTGTGACCCGCGCCGACCCCGTGTCCCGCCTCAGGCGCTGGAGGTCGGTGCGAATTTCCGAAGCGTGCTGATAGCGCAGGTCGCGATCTTTTTCGAGGCACTTATCGATGATGCGCTCTAATTCCGCCGGCACGTCGGGATTCAGGCGCACCGGAGGTACAGGAGCGCGGTTGAGAATGGAATCGAAAACCATCGTTGAGCTTTCCCCGCGAAATGGTAGTTTGCCGGTAGCCATTTCATAGAGAACCACACCGAACGAGAATAAATCCGTGCGTGCGTCCAAGTCCTTTGCGCGGACTTGCTCCGGCGACATGTAGGACACCGTTCCCAATACGCTCCCTGCACCGGTCAGTTGATCTTCAATTGTGCGGGTCGGTCCGGCCATTTCGCCTACGCGGGTATCGAGGCCAGGACGGGCTTTCGCCAGTCCAAAGTCCAGAACTTTCGCGTGACCGCGTCTGGTGATGAAGATATTCGCCGGCTTGATGTCCCGGTGTGTAATGCCTTCAGCATGGGTTGCATCGAGCGCGTCGGAGATCTCGATCCCGAGCCCTATCAGTTCATCCGTTTCCAGGGGCCGCTCACCGATGCGGTGCTTGAGCGTCGTCCCATCCAGATGCTCCATGACGATGCACGCGCGACCTTCCTGCTCGC
The DNA here is from genome assembly GCA_038232555.1 of Bryobacterales bacterium. GTDB lineage: Bacteria > Acidobacteriota > Terriglobia > Bryobacterales > Bryobacteraceae > JBBSHP01. The sequence continues at coordinate 1,928 of JBBSHP010000084.1, read as the reverse complement.
CTATGTCATAAATGGTGCAGATGTTTGGATGATTCAAGGCTGAAGCCGCGCGCGCTTCCCGCTGGAAACGACTGAGCGCCTGGGCGTCCCGAGCGACTTCATCCGGTAGAAATTTGAGAGCCACAAAGCGGTGCAGCCGGATGTCCTCGGCTTTGTAAACCACGCCCATTCCACCACCGCCCAACTTTTCGATGATGCGGTAGTGGGAGATGGTCTGGCCGGTGAGGGAACCGCCGTTTTCCCGTATGGATTTGTTCTGCTCGACAGCGATAGCCCTGGCGGCCACTTCTATGGCCGGATTCTCCAGAAACCTTCCTGCCTGCTCCTCCGATGACAACAGGGAACGGACTTCCCGCTCCAGCGCAGCGTCCCCCGCGCACGCGTTCCGCAGAAAGACGTTGCGCTCTGCAGGCGTACGGTCAAGCACCGACTGAAGTAAGGCTTCGACTTGCTTCCAACGCTCAGAGTTCAACAGGGTCCCGCCAGTCAGTTCGCGATAGAGCCAGGCCTTGGCCGCCCTCCAGTCGCGCTTCACGGTCACAGTCGATACTTTGAGCACCTCGGCAGTCTCTTCTATGCTGAGCCCGCCAAAGAAGCGCATTTCGACAACTTGCACTTTGCGTGGATCGATGGAAGCCAACGCGTTCATCGCGTCGTCGAGCTCAACCAGGTCCGTCTTTTGATCGCCGCTCACGACGGCTGCCTCATCGAGCGAGAGATGCTGCACGCCACCTCCACGTTTCAGGTTGTGGCGGCGCGCATGCTCCACCAGAATGCGCCGCATCAACTGGGCCGACACGGCGAAAAAGTGGGCACGATTCTGCCACTGCATGCGCTCATAATCCACCAGGCGCATGTAGGCCTCATTGACCAGGGCCGTGGTTTGGAGGCTATGGCCGGGCCGCTCACGATTCATGTAACGACGCGCCAAGCTGTGGAGCTCGTCATAAACGATGGGGGTCAGCGCTTCGAGCGCGCTCTGGTCTCCGTCGCTCCAAGCGCGCAGCAGCGTGCTTATATCCTCCACCGCCGGTTCTTCGGCCGCCCTCTTCATCGCTTTATAGGCTGGATTATACCGCCGCATGATCCTCTCCTGGCTCATTCTGCGCCTATAGGAATGGAGGAACACAGGCAGTATGCTCACTCAACAGAAGTTGATCGGTTCGCTCGCGTTTGTTCTGTTCACTGCTTGCGCCAGCGCCAGCCCGATCGTGTATGTACTCAACGGTAATGGACAATTTGGGACGGTAGATCTCGGCACTGGGGCTTTTCGCCAGATCGGTCCCGATACGCTGGAGGGATCGAGCGGGTTGGTTCCCGGGCCGAATGGATCATTGCTAACTCTCGCCTTCTCTGGCGATCTGGACAGGATCAACCCTGCCACGGGCATCACCTCCGTCCTTGGCAGATCAGGGTTGGGCGATTGTTCGAACTTCCCGGCCTCCCCCTGTGGACCAACCTCCGCGAACGCTCTTGGCCGGCTGGGAGGAACTACCTACGCAACCGATTTCGCCAATAATATTTATACCGTTAACCCTGCGACCGGCGCCGCGAAGCTGATTGGGCTGACCGGTATTCCGGCTCTTCCGTTTATCCCTGGGACTATTGTTAATGGATCTCTCAATTTTTTTGACGAGAATCTATTCGGCGTGGGCGGAAAGCTGTACGCGACTTTCGACGCTGGGATGCATAACTTCGCAACCTCGGTAAACACGACAGTGATTCCTCCGAATCTGTACGAGATTAATCCCTCGACAGGCGTTGCGACGCTGGTCGCCCCCACTGCCCTAGTACTACTGTGTTATAAATAACTGATTGGATCGAGGATACTGCCCGGCGGGCGTACGCTGGAGATGAATGGGGGTTGTCCAAGCGAAGATTCAGACGTGGAGGACATCTATCGCGTGGTCTGGACGGCAGTTTCTGCT
>JBBSHP010000083.1:0-10581 GCA_038232555.1 Bryobacterales bacterium | reverse complement strand
CGTGGCTGTGGGGAATCCACGCACCACTTTCCAGGGAGGATCCTGTCTCGTAACATGGAGCGCGGTGCCGCCGCCGTTGCGATCGAATCGGAGACAGAGTCGGCCGTCCATCAACTGATGAACAGGCGAGTGGGTAGCAACGGGTGTCGCATTGAGCCGATTTCGAGTGCGGGCTGGCAGCACCAGACCTCGTCGATGGACTGGGACTGGCTGCCTTCTGCCGCTTCCAGGATGCGCGGCTTGAGCTTCCAAAGCAGCTCGCTGGCCCTGGTCTGGCCCAACGGCAGCAAGCGCTGGCATGCCGATAGTTGCCCATAGAGGGATTGGTGCAGGTAAGCGGCGCAGACCAAGTCCGGGTCCAGTTCGAGTGTCCTCCCCACCACTCCGAACGCAATGCAAAGGTGGCATTCCGCCTGGCCGAAATCCTGCTGGAGCAGGGATCCCGCCAAGCCCAGAAACCGGCGTCCCAGTTTGAGACTGGCAGCACGACTCTCGCGGGCCACCCGCAGCGCGCTGAAGCGGGCGTTCAGATCGGCAATCGCCCGGGCAGCGTAACCCGCCCGGCAAAATACCGCTTCGAGTTGCCCGCTTTCTTTCAAATAATCTGAGAAGAACGTCTCGATGTTATCGACTCGTAGAGTTTCCTCTGAGACTAATGTCTCAAGCCCGAAGGTGTGGGCCCCGGCACCGATCGGCAGCGCACTGTCGGCCAGGTGGATCAGTTGTAAGTGACCAAGAAGCAATGATAAGTCCCGGAACTGCTCCAGTTTAACAATCGCCAGTCTGCTTGGCTTGTCGCCGAAAAAGCTTCAGTGCGACAATAGGTTTGTGGGACATTCGTCAGCTTGTCCCCGCTCTCGGAGGTTCTCGGTTTGGCTGTTCCCGTATCGCAGATGTGGACCGTCGCCAGCTATGTGCTGAAGCAACGGCTGGCCGGTCGTCAGCGCTACCCGCTGGTACTCATGCTGGAGCCGCTGTTCCGCTGCAACCTGGCTTGCGCCGGATGCGGCAAAATTCAATATCCGCCTCACATTCTGAAAATGAACCTGACGCCCGAGCAGTGCTTCCACGCCGTGGAAGAGTGCGGTGCGCCGATGGTTTCGATTCCGGGCGGGGAACCTCTGATGCACCCCGATATCGTCCGGATCGTGGAAGGTCTGGTGGCCCGCAAGAAGTACATTTATCTGTGCACCAATGCTTTGCTGTTGAAGCAGAAAATCGATGAATTTCAGCCCAGCAAATATCTCACGTTCTCCGTGCACATGGATGGGCAGCGCGAAGAGCACGATCTCTCGGTTTGCAGAGAGGGGGGCTACGATATCGCGATCCAGGGGATCAAGGAAGCGCTGAAACGCGGCTTCCGCGTCACTACAAATACTACTTTGTTCGATGGCGCCGACCCGCGTAGCGTGCGCGACTTTTTCGATGAAATGATGGCGCTGGGCGTGGAAGGCATGATGCTGTCGCCTGGTTACTCCTACGACAAAGCTCCCGACCAGCAGCATTTCCTGGGCAAGGAGACCACCCGGAGCCTGTTTCGCACCATCCTGTCCAATCGCAAGCCGGAGTGGAGGTTCAATCTTTCGCCCCTGTTTCTCGAATATCTGATGGGGCGGCGCGATTACGAGTGCACACCCTGGGGCATGCCCACTTACAATCTGTTCGGATGGCAGAAGCCCTGTTACCTTCTGCAGGACGGCTACGCTGAAACCTTTGCTGAACTGATGGAAGCCACCGAGTGGCATCGCTATGGCGGCGCTTCCGGGAATCCCAAATGCGCCAATTGCATGGTCCACAGCGGTTACGAAGCTTCGGCCGTGAACGCTACCTTCAATTCCTGGCGCGGATTCCTCGCCACCGTCCGGGGTACTCTATCGTCGCGGTATGCAGATCCGGTTGCGCTCGCGGCGATTGATGCACCGGTCCGCCGGGAACAGCCGGTTCTGGTACAACTGAACTCGTAGCGGAAGCTGTTTCGATGAGTGACGACCTTCAGGGCCGCGTTTGGCAGATCGCCTCCGATGAAGATCTGCGCGCCGGATTGGAGCAGGCCTTCGACTACCGCGGTGACGTGACCATCACGCGTAAAGACGGCAGCACGGTGGAAGGCTACCTGTTCGACCGCCGGACCGGAACCAATTTGAACGATTCCGTAGTGCGGCTCTTTCCAAAGGATCAGCCTGAGAAAGTTGCAGTCTCTTACGCGGAGATTGCCGGACTGTCCTTTAGCGGTCGCGACACGGCGGCCGGCAAGAGTTGGGAAGCCTGGATGAAGAGATATCTGGAAAAGAAGGCTAGGGGCGAGAAGGCCGATCTTGAGCCGGAAAAGCTGGACTGAACTCCGCCTGTTCGCATCTAAATAGGTAGGGAACTCCCATGACTCTCCGCGACAAAGCAGCGCAGTTGCCACTGCTTCCGGGCGTCTATCTCTACAAAGACAGGCACGGCACCGTCATTTACGTCGGCAAAGCCAAAAGCCTGCGCGCGCGCGTCCGCAGCTATTTCAACGACGATCGCCTCGCCGATATCAAGACTGGCACCCTGATCGCGGAGGCCACCGATGTCGATTTCATCACGGTCGACAACAACAAAGAGGCCCTGGCCCTTGAGAACGAGCTGATCAAACGGTGGAAGCCCCGTTTCAACATCCTGCTGCGGGACGACAAGACCTATCCGTACGTCAAGCTGACCGGCGGCAAGTATCCTCGCGTGTACGTCACCCGCCGGCTGCTGAAAGACGGATCCACATACTTTGGTCCCTACTTCCCCGGCAACCTGGCCCACCGCTTGGTGCACTTCATCCACCGGCACTTTATGGTCCCGTCGTGCAGCGTCGATTTCGCACGAACGCACTCGCATCCGTGCCTGCAGTTTCACATCCACCGCTGTCTGGGTCCTTGCGTCGCAGGCTTGACCACCGATGAAGCTTACGCGACCGCCGTCCGCAACGTCCGGCTATTCCTGGAAGGGCGGCTGAAGGACCTTACCGCGGATCTTCGGCAGCGCAGAGATCGGGCAGCCGAAGAAATGCGTTTTGAAGAGGCCGCCGGCCTGCGCGACTTGATGGCGACGGTTTCAGAGATGGAGCAGAAGCAGAAAATCGCGGCCGCCGAGGGTGAGAATATCGATATCTTTGCCTTCTATTCCGAGCCGCCGCTGGTTGCGGTTAATCTGTTCCACTTGCGGAACGGCCGCATCGTAGACCGCCGGGAGTTCTTTTGGGAAGACCAGCAGGACTTTGAAGTGACCGAGTTCTTTTCCTCGTTGCTGAAGCAGATTTACCTGAATCAAGAGTACATTCCGGCCATCGTGCACGTCCCCGTGGATTTCGAAGATCGCGAGCCTCTGGAAGAGCTGCTCACGGAGAAGCGGGGGCACAAAGTCGAAATCGTAACACCGCAGAGGGGCCAGAAGAAGGCCATGCTTGCACTCGTGGAGACTAACGCCAAGCATAGTTTCCACCAACGATTCCGGGTGCTGAAGCCGTCCTCCAAGGCCATCGAGGAAGCGCTGCGGGAAGCGCTCAATTTGCCCGAGTCCGCCAGACGGATTGAATGCTTCGATATCTCCCACATTCAAGGCACCGGCAAGGTGGCCAGCATGGTGGTCTGGGAAGACGGCCGGATGAAAAAGGCGGACTACCGTAAATTCATCATTCGCACTGTGCCTGGTAACGACGATTTCGCCTCCATTTATGAAGTGGTCACGCGGCGCTATGCGCGGCTTCAGCAGGAGAACAAGCCCTTACCCGGACTGATACTGATTGATGGCGGACTGGGGCAACTGCACGCCGCCGCCGAGGCGCTGGAGGGGCTCGGCATCATCAATCAACCGCTGGCCTCGATCGCCAAGCGCGAAGAGACCATCTACGTGTTTGGACAGGAAAATGAGCCGGTGAAGCTGGACCACCATTCGCCCGTGCTGCACTTGGTCCAGCAGGTGCGCGACGAAGCCCACCGCTTTGCGGTCACCTTTCACCGTACCCGCCGCAATGCCGCTCAGTTAACCTCGGAATTGGAAGAAGTGGATGGGATTGGCCGGAAAACGCTGGAAAAACTTCTTCGGGAATTCGGCAGCGTGGAACGCGTGCGCTCCGCTTCGCAGCAGGATCTCGCTAAACTGGTGGGGCCTGCCGGGGCAAAGAAGTTGCGCGAGTTTTTCGAATTCCAGGTGATACCGTAACTTACCGGAGCACCAGTTCGGGCTCGCTCTTAAACTCGAAATTCTCACCTGCTGCGTGCACGCGTAACTTGCCGGGGCCCAGCGGCTTTCCAGAGTTGGCGAAAAAGACGGCGCCGTCGGTGGATTCGCCGGGGTTCAATCGGGTGGATACCATAGCTATGGCGGATGCCGCTGCCGCCGCCTTCAGCCGGGCAGAAGTCACTTCTGCCAGCGCATTGCGGCGCCGCACCTCATAGCCGTTCGTCGATTGCAGGCGCGAATTTCCATAAAGGCCCGCTTCGTAGGTGGAAACCAGCTTGATGACATCATGGCGGCTAGCCTTCTCGATTAGCGAGTTCACCACCGTCAACGCCGGCGAAGCCTCCGCGACCGAGCCGTTATTCCGCTGATACGTGAAATCTTCCGGTTTGACTGTCCAGGCTATTTTCGATCCGTTGGACACCGCCACCTGGACAATGGAAAACTCGCGAACGTGCGAAGGCAGCGGCGCGAACATAATCGTGACGCCGTTCTTTGTCAGGGTCTTGTAACGCAGACCGTTCTGCTCGAACTCAATAGTTTGCGTCCGCAAACTCGAACATACGGCCAATAAAATTGCTAACCGCGCTACCAGGATCGGCAGCCGCGGACGAAGGGACATACTTCCATCATAGAGTCGATCGATAACCGATCCGCAGCTCTAGGCCGGTGGTTCGCCCTCTTCCGCTTCCTTCTGTTCTTCCTTCGGCGAATAGTAGGAATGGTAATAAGTGTACTTGCTGTAGAGCTCACCGCGCCGGGCACCGTTCACAATGATTCCCAGCACATTGTTCTGACACAGCGACTGCATGGCGCGCGTGACGGAATCGATGGTAGTTGAGCCAATTCGCACCACCAGGATCGTCCCGTGACAAAGGGTGGAGAGCAGGTTTGCGTCGGCGGCGAACAAAAGCGGCGGGCTGTCCAGGATGACCCAGTTGAAAACCGTCGGTAACTGATCGAGCATGTCCTTAACCTCTTTCAGGTTAAGAAGCTCCAAAGGATTGATGACGGCCTCGCCTGCGGGCATGACGTACAAGCCGGTATCACCTACACGCCGGATCGCCTCATGCAAGGGAACCTTGCCCAGCAGGTAATCGGTGGCACCCGGGCTGCGGTCGATCTGCAGCAGGTTGTGGGCGATGGGCCGGCGGAAATCGAAATCGCACAGCAACGTGTTGTTGCCGGAAAGCTGGGCTTCAGCCATCGCGAGATTCAACGCCGCGAAAGACTTCCCTTCGGCGGGCGAAGCACTGGTGACCACGGTCGTATGGATAGGCTGGAGTCTCTGCATGTGGTTCAGCCTGGTCCGCAGAGTGCGAAACTCTTCAGTGGGAGCCTCATGCGGGTTGCCTGGATCGATCAGCAGCGAATCGGGTGATGGTCGATAGTTCACCGTCTTGATCTTGTCCAGCAGTCCTTCGAGCGGATGGGTCAATAGAGCCGCGCCAGCGGACTGTGCGGAGCCGCGCGGCGATCCGTCGCGGTACGACGGAGCGCGCGAAGTTTCATTCCGCTCGGCTGGAGCCGAGGGTGCTCCGGAAGAAACCTGTTCTGCCCGTCTTAGTGCATCGTGAACGCGGCTCATGCTATATTCTCTCCCAGCTTTTCAGCGCAGTTATTAAAGTTTTGTTGCATAGTAATACGCCACCGAGCTGGACATCACTACCGCGCCCACCAGGCATGCGGTCGACCAGGCTAGCCAGCCTAATCTGCGCCTCCGGCGCACCACCAGATCGTTTTCAAGAAGCGGGATGCTGCCCAGAATTTGCAGTTGGGTGTAAGCGCGAACATCCTTCAGGTTCTTGAGTGCAGTGTTTTTGACCTCTCGGGCGCCAGCCAGGAGGAGACCAACTACTAGCCCGAGGCCTGTACCAGCCAGAACGATCATGCTACGTTTCGGTTCGATAGGAGTCTGTGGAACCGTTGGCTCCTCCAGAGATTCCAGCCTTTCCCCCTGGTTTTGATCAATGATCTTAGTCGCAAACTCGGATGAAAGGGATTTTTTGTCCAGCTCTTCATAGTCCCGTTTAGCGAGAGCCTGCTCTCGCAACAGCTCGTCGTACTCGCGCATTCCTACCGGCATGCCTTGTAAGCGGTCCTGAATTCCCTTCATTTGCGCGTTCAGTTGAGCCACCTGCTTTTGATAATCCTGCATCTCCAGATCTTTGGCCTCTGCTAATCCCGCAATACGCTTTGCTACCGCATCGTAATCCCGTTGTTGTTTTACGAACTCCGGGTTGGGAGGCCTGGGGGCCATCTGTTCCGGCTTCTTGCTGCCCTCTTCCTTCGCAATCGCCTCACGCTGCTTCTTTACTGAATCCAGTTTGGCGACCAGCGTTTGCACATCCGGGTGCGATTCTTTGTACCGCTCACGACTCGCAGCCACAGCATTCTCAAAATACGCAATCTCCCGGTCCTTCTCGGCTAATTTCTCGTTCTTCTGCGTGATGCCCTGCTCCTGAAGGGAGGGATCCTTCAAAGAAGAGGCTTGGTCTTTATTAATGCGCAGTTGGTTTTCAAGCAGCAGCTTTTCCTGACTCACCCGGCTCATTGAAGAATTCAGGTTCATCATCTGCGCCTGGAGCGCGTTGTACTGCTGATAATTGGTGGAGCTCTGCTCGGGCAAACGGCCCATGTTGCGGGAGCGAAAGCCGCTTAATCTCCCCTCGATCGCGTCCAGCTTCTTCTTAGCGGCGTCCCGACCCGTGTTGATGAACTGCGTCGTGTAAACAGTCTGCTCCGAAGTCTCTTTCCGGCTCTCTTCCAGGAACCGGCTGATGAGATTGGCGGCTACTTTTTGCGCCACTACTCGGTTGTTGTACACGAACCCAACCTGGAATGCCGGAACGGAAGGCTTTCCTCCGACTTGCCCGAAGGTCTGCACGGTACCAACGCGAATGTCACGTTGCCGCATGTTTTCGATCACATCGTCGATAGGCAGGCTGCGGAGCTCTTTCTTGTACAGATCGTAATTGTTGATGATGGTTGTAAGAGTCTGCCGGTTCAGAATGCTCTGAGTGATGGAATTGATTCGGCCCTGCAGGTCCGAGTTCAGATTGCTGGGCACATAGGATTCGGGGACCCGGGGCGGAACCACGCGGATGATTCCTGTTGACAAGTAGGTATCGGGCCAGAGAAATGCAACCACGACGGAGGTGACTAATGCCAAAAATGTAGGGCCGAAAATCCACGCCTTATGACGTCGGAAAATATCAATATAATCTTCGATGTCCAAGGGACGCCTGCTGACGGTTAGTGAATCCTGTGGCTGCATGTATGGTTCCTGTTCTTAAATAGTCCTTGAAGCCCGTTACGGCACGATGATGTGATCGCCAGCTTCCAGCAGAATATCTTGCTCCTGCTTCTTTCCGGAAGTGACCTCTTTGTAATTGAACTTAAATCGCTTAGTTCCGCGCAAAATGATCACTCTCTTGGGATTGGCGAAATCTCTGAATCCGCCCGCATTGCTCAGAGCCTCCAAAACTGTGGTGGGCGTGACTAGGGGAAACGATCCAGCTTTGTTTACCTGCCCATCGATGAAATACTTCTTGCTGCGGACGTCCGTGACGAAGATCGTAACATCGGGTTTGTTGATAAACTTAGCCAAGCCTTCTTTCAGGTCTGTCGTAAGCTGTTGCGGCGTCAACCCGCCGGCCTGTACCTCGCCAACCAAGGGAACGGTGATCTTCCCGTCGGGGCGAACTGCCACTTGAAACGTGAAGTCAGGTTCTCGCCAGGTCTTAATGTAGATCACGTCTTCCGCGCCGAGCACGTACTTGTTGGGGTCTACTGCCGCGCCTACTGAATCCGGCGCTCGGTTTGGAGCGGCAGACGCCGGACCTTCCGCAGGCTTGCTTGGCAGATCGGGTTTAGACTGCGCCGAGGCGGCCAACAGCGCACCAAACAGCACAGCCGGCAGAACCGCGAACCAACTTTTTGAGGCGATACTTGTGACAGCACCGAACTTCACTTTTTGCACACTCCTCATAAACACTGAGTCTAATGGTTTCATCGGCTTCCGGCACTGCCATCATGAGTCAGGCGGATACCTTATTGTACACTGTTTAGTTGATAGATAGACCTGCGGATTCGCTGCCCCGATTCGTGCTGAACTCCCCGGAGGGATTCTGGAACTTGCGGTAAACAAGCCATTAAACCGGCATTCGCCAGCCGGCCGGTACCGTCGTACTGGCACCTAGTAACCTACCTACGCTTACCTTACACCCATGCGCTATTTTCTTGCTAAAACGGAACCGGGCAGCTATTCCATCGACGATCTGGAACGGGATCGGACCACCGTCTGGGACGGCGTCACCAATGCCCAGTCCGGGCTATCCTCGACATGCAGCGAGGGGATAGACTTTTCGTTTACCATAGCGGCGGGCAAGCTGCTGTCGTGGGCTGGGCCAAGGTAGCTTCGGAAGCGGCGCCCGATCCCAAGCAACCTAAATCCGCGGTGGTCCAAATTGCGTACGGCGGGCGAATCCACCCGCCGGTGACTCTGGCCGAGATCAAGCAATCCCATCAGTTTGATGAGTGGGTTCTGGTCCGCCAGGGCCGTTTATCGACCATGCCCGTGCCGGACGAATTCGTGGGTTGGATTCGAAAGTTGCGCCCTGCTGCGATGCTGGAATGAAAGGCGGTGTAGTTCCGGTCACGGCGAAAGTGAGTTTATTGTTCCAACACTAAACTACCGTTGTGCCAGCACTTAGGGCCGTCGCGACTCCCGGAGGTTTCGGGCTATCTCGCCCACCCTGAAGTAAACTGAGATCGTTGGGGAGCGGCAGTTCCATCCTCTGCGATTGTGGAAGCGGCCAGGAGTTTATTTTTTGCAGAACCTGGATTGACTGATAAGTCTCAACGGAGTACGTCTGTCTGAAAAACAGCTACTATCTGACTGTAAGCTGCCCGAACCGGTATTCATAAACCCAGCGATGCCGTCCTCCCAAGCCCAGCCCTGCTGCCGTAAACGCATTTGGCTCGGCATCGTCGGATTGCATGGTCACCGTGAGCTCGGCGACGATTGATGGATGTTGAAACAATCCTTGCGCGATCTTACCGTTTGCCAGGAGCACCGGCTGCATGGTTCTGAGTGTGAGAGACCCGGCCGAGGCCGGCGCCGAGCACTCGCAAGTTGCCAATTCCCGTGTCGCAGTGAGCTGAAGCCTCACGATATCGTTGGGCCGCCCGCCGGTCCACTGTATGGTCAGGGGTTGGAGCAACGGGATGTTCGTGTCGGGCGGAAATGTGGTTTGCAGCGTGAATGGCGGCCAGGTTGGGAACACCAAGCTGCTTTGAAATGGGCCGACGTCCAGTCCACCAGATCCCGCTGCTGAGAATGTGCCGGCGCGCAGCGTGCCATTAGCTAGCGGCGTCTGATAGGCGAGTGAGCTTGTGCGTGGCACGTTCATACGATCTACCGCCGCGGGCTGAACGGTGATCGACCCGGCATCGAGCGGCCTGCTTTGGAACTGCGGGCAGGACCTCCCGAGCGGCGCAAGCAGCGTACGGCAAGCGCACTGCACCGGGGCCGGAGCTGGGAATGGCGGCGGCGAGAATCTGGGATCGGGAGGATCGAGAAACGTTGCCGTGAACCACTCACCGGATGGATCGGGATCGAAACCCGAGGCTTGCGTCTTGCGCCATTCCAGGATTCCGAAACTGGAGGGCGGCTTCGGCGGATCGACGCAGGGGCCGGCGCCCTTGTGGACGGCAATAGATAGGTCTTGGCTATCTGTCCCATAGAAATTTACGCCCGTGTTGATAACCAGCGGGATCGCGCACCCTTCAGGAGTGTCCAGAGGTAGTCGAGCGTTGATCTGGAATACGCCGACCAGACCAGGTGCCAGAGGGGGGTATGGGGAAAAAACGCTCTTCCCGCCGATTAGCAAGCCACAACAGGCTACGGCTCGCCCAGGGTGCGTCGCATCCGGTGGTTGCCCGTTGGGAGGCGGGTTGTCGACGGCTCCCAGTCCGGTCGCATAAATGGAAATGAAATCTCCCGGAGAAGCGCTATTTGAACTGCTATTCACAGATGTGCTTCCATCCGCGGTCACGTTGAGAACAGCGGCTTGACCGCAACCGGTGCCGTCAATCGAAAAAAGGCCAGGGCCCCCTGGGCTACTTAGGGGGTAAGGATCGCTCGCCCCTGCGGAAGTGGTCACAACCAACTGGATCGGCCGCGGCCCACCCCAAACGGGGTCGGTGGAAAAGGTATTAAGGTCAAGATATGGGACTTGGAAGTTAATTTGATTGGGAGAGACGAAGAAGAGCGGCATCGGCACGCCATTGAGAGTGACGACCGTTCCTCCCAGTTGGCGAGGCAACGGCAGCGAGGCGGCTGAGACCGTCTGAACGCTGAGGCTCTCTCCAAAAATT
>JBBSHP010000082.1:0-10584 GCA_038232555.1 Bryobacterales bacterium | reverse complement strand
TGTCGCCGTCATCACCAGCACATCGGGATGCTGGCCTTTCTCAAACAAACGCAGCCGCTGCATCACGCCAAAACGATGCTGCTCATCTACAATCGCAAGACCCAGGCGCTTAAACTCAACGTCCTTCTCGAGCAGCGCGTGCGTGCCGATTGCGATCTGCGCCAGTCCCGCTGCCAAGAGCCTTTTCAGCTGCTCCTTCTCCCGCGGTGAGTTCGTTCCGGTCAAAAGCAGAACCACGTAGCCCAGCTTCTGAAAAAGACCTTTGAACGAAACAAAGTGCTGGCTAGCTAATATCTCGGTGGGCGCGAGCAGCACGGCCTGGTAGCCATTCTCGATTGCGATCACGGCGGCTTGTGCAGCCACCAAAGTCTTGCCGCTACCCACATCGCCTTGCAGCAGACGGCTCATGGGATGCGGAGTTTGCATGTCCTGGGCAATCTCGCCAAGCACGCGCTTCTGCGCGCCCGTGGGCTTGAACGGCAACATCGCTTTGATCTGTTCGCGAACCCGGTCGTTCAACTCGAACGCGATCCCCGGTTGAATCCGGGCCTTGGCCCGCTTTAGGCACAATCCGCATTCCAGCCAGAAGAACTCCTCAAAAATCAACCGGAACTGCGCGGGGGAACGGAAAGCATTCAGGAGCCGAAGGTCTTCATCCTGCGATGGGAAATGAATCGCGCGGATAGCCGTCCATCGATCGGGCAGCTTTAAATACTGGCGAATCTTCTCAGGCAAGGGATCCGCGACCGGTGCAACCGATTCCAGAATGCTGTGCAAAAGCACCCGGAACACGCGCGTGGTGATCTTACCCGCCGCCTCATAAATCGGTACCACTCGTCCGGTGTGTAAGCCCGGGTCGCCCTCGGCATCGTCGGCCGCGAGTACCTCGAACTCCGGATGCATGATCTGCAGGTTACCCGTATAACTGTCCAACTCAACTTTGCCGAACAGCGCGACCTTGAGGCCAGGAGTGAAGCGGTCTGCGAGGTAACCGCCATGAAACCACTTGCACACAAGCTTGCCGCCCGAAGCGTCAGTGAACACCGCCTCAAACAAACCCAGGTTCTTGCGACGAAAGCCAGACACTTGAGAGGACTTGACCTCTACCAAAATGGTGGCCATCTCGCCCGGCGCTAATTGCGCAATGGTCTTGATATTACTGCGATCCTCATAGCGGAAGGGAGGGTACGCCAGCAGATCCTCGACGGTGGTAAGTCCCTTGGCTTCGAGGACGGCGGCACGCGCCGGACCCACGCCCTTCACAAACGTAAGTGGAGTGGCCAGGTCCAACGACAAACCACAGTGTACAATGTCGCCTGATGGACAAACGTCACTGGAAGACTCGCGCGGCGACCTGGACGCTGTTGATATTCTCAGGAGCTGTTCTACCGGCTGCGGAACTGCGCCTCGGATTCGTGGGAACGGATACCTCGCACGTCACCGCATTCACGAAGATGCTTAACGACCCAGCAGCGCCCGACCATATCGCCGGCGCTAAGGTAGTTGCGGCTTACAAGGGCGGCAGCCCGGATATTGAATCAAGCCGCTCGCGCATCGAAAAATTCACCCAGGAACTGCGCGACAAGTGGCAGGTGCGCATCTTCGATAGCATTCCGGAGATGTGCAAGAACGTGGATGCCGTCTTGATCGAGAGCGTGGATGGGCGTGTGCATCTGGCGGAGGCTCGGCAGGTGATCGCGGCCCACAAACCGGTGTTCATCGATAAACCCCTCGCTTCGACACTCGAAGATGCGCGGGAGATTGCACGGCTCGCTAAAGACGCGGGGGTGCCCTGGTTCAGTGCGTCCAGTCTGCGCTTTGGTGGAGTGATGAAGCTGCGCTCGGAGGACCTGGACGGTGCCGCGACGTGGGGCCCCGGACCGCTCGAAGAACATCATCATCTGGACTTGTCATGGTACGCGATTCACCCGCTGGAGATGCTGTACACGCTGATGGGGCAAGGCTGCGAGCAGGTCACGCGCATCACAGGAGGCGACGCTGACCTGATCGTAGGGCGCTGGAAAGGCGGACGCATCGGCACCATCCGTGCCCTTCGTCCTTATGGGAAATACGGTGCAGTCGCATTTCTGAGAGGCCAAGGAAAGGGTCAAACAGCCGAGAGTTCCGCGGAACCCAGCGATGGGTACGCGCCGCTGGTTCGGGAGATTGTCAAGTTCTTCGAAACGGGGACGCCGCCGGTTCCGAATGCCGAAACCTTGGAGATGTTCGCGTTTATGGACGCGGCCCAACGGAGTAAAGAAGCGGGCGGCAAGCCGATGACGTTGCGCTAGAAAGCGGCTGGCTGCGCCGTGCATTGTAACCTCAAGTTATATGTATGGGCGCGTAGTTGGCGTTTGCCTGACCTTGGCATCGTGTTTGGCTCAACTCAGTTTGGCCCAGCCCCTGGCTGTCCAGCTTCGGACATCGGATGAGCAGAAGGGTCGACTCCACGAATTCGAACGGCAGTTGAAGGCCGTCATCCGGACTATTGATCAATCCCCCGACCGGGCCGGGCCAGCGCAAGAAGTTCTCCGCAGCCTGTTGGAAGCGCGCGCGGACACCTTCAAAAGGTTGATCGAGAACGACCCGGCCGAAGCGCTGCGGACTGCATTACCAGAAACCATTTCGCTCAGCATCAAGCGAATCTCCAATCACTTTGGTCCGTTGGTTGAGCAGCAAGGCGCGTGGTCAGGCTCCCTCAACGTCTTCATAGAACACGATATTGAGCATAAGACCAGCCGCACCGTTTATCGAATGCTGGTCGGGGAAGCGGAATCCGAACTTCACTTCGCGGATGCCCCGCCAGCGTTGCAGTGCGCGACCATCTCGGTGCGAGGCGTTCGCCTGGGCAACAAAATTGCCGTTGCAGCGGTGGAGCGTGCCGCCGTTTCGATCCCGTGCAGCACGACCGGAGTCCAAAACATGGCCGTGATCTACGCACGGTTTCCGGGTACACCGTTCGCCGCAGACGCGACGTCTGCCTATGTTCAGAACACATTCTTTGGATCCAAGACAAGATCCTTGAGTAATTTCTGGGCTGAGAATTCGATGGGATTGACCTCGGCTTCCGGCATCGTAGTGGGGCCGGTCACCTTGGACAACGATTACACATTATGCGACTCGGCACAGATAGAAGCCGCGGCGCTAAGAGCGGCGGATTCGTTGATTGACTTCCGAAATTACCAGAGAATTTTCGTTGTTTTTCCGGGCCGCCCGGCGTGCAATATGGCATCCGGCCAAATTGGTTGCGGAGCTCATTTTTCAGCAAGTCACGGATTGTACCTGGCTTCGCAGAGTGCAATCTCAATTAGTGCCAACCCGCCTCCTAACAACCTACTGGCGGTGATCGCTCACGAAGGCGGCCACAACCTCGGCCTGGGTCATGCGAGCTCGCTTGATTATGCTGCCATGCCTCTGGGCGCTCTAAATAAATCAGGAGTCGACGACGAGTACGGCGACTTCTTCTCAGCCATGGGCGTTACGTTTACATTGAATGGAACGACTCTGATTGGGCACTACGCCGCACCTCACAAATCAGCACTGAACTGGCTGAAGATCGGTTCCAGCCTACAGCAGGTTGAGACAAATGGGACCTATGTGATTGCGCCGTACGAGTCGGGCACTCCCGGGGTGAAAGCTCTGCGAGTTCGCCGGGGCGCCGGGAATAATCTTTGGCTCTGGCTGGAGAACCGGCAGGGCATAGGAGACTATGATTCGACCCTAGCGGCCAAAAGCCAAAACATCTTTCAGGGCGCCTTGATCCATTACGAGGATCCGACAAACTTGCCGGATCACAGCCATCTTCTCGACTTCCATCCAACCGACACGCCGAACAACTTTTCGGATGCTCCGCTCGATATCGGGTCCACCTGGAACGATCCTTATTCACCCACCAGTATTCGAATCATCGGTTCGAGCGCGGCTGGTCTGACAGTCTCAGTCGGTTACGATTCCAGCACGTGTGCGTATTCAACCTCTCAGGGCGTTCTCTTGCCCGGAACAGGCGGTTCCGGAACTGTTCTCGTTAGCACCAGTGCGAATTGCGGATGGAACGCCCTCAGTACAACCGACTGGCTGTCAATTTCTTCGGGCGCCATCGGTACCGGAGCGGGAACCGTCGCGCTGCTGGCGAGTCCGAACATGACAGGCGCGCCACGCTCCGGCACCTTCCTACTCGCGGGACAAACTGTTTCGGTAGTTCAGAGTGCTGCTACGGCACAATCGAACTTTGCATTGATACCCACCTCGGGCACCGGTTCTTCCCAGGCATTTACTTTCACCTACACCGACCCGAACGGCTACCAGGACATCTCCGGATCGCAAATCATCATCAACTCGACGACCAGTGGGGCCAATGCCTGCTACATCCTGTTCGGCAGGGGCAGCAATGCGGTTGCGTTAGCGGACGACGCCGGCACCCCCGGCCCGCTGACCACGCTGGGTGCTCCTACCGTGCTGCAGAACAGCCAGTGCAGCGTCCTGGCCTCCATCTCATCGCAATCGTTCTCAGGCAATACGGTCATGGTGACCGTGTACGTGGTCTTCAAGCCCAGCTTCGCAGGCCCCAAGAACGTGTATACCGCGTTCAGTACCAATGCGGGCGTGAGTTCCGGGCTGCAACCGGTAGGCACGTTCACCGCTACAGTCAACACCACGCCGATCTCGGCTGTGTCGGTAACTCCCGCTTCGGGAACCGGTCAAGCCCAGGCTTTCACGTTCGATTATTTCGATCCCAACGGATACCCGAATACTTCGGGATCGCAGGTGCTGTTCAATGCCAATACTTCGTCCATTGGGGCCTGCTATATCCTATTTGGACGGGGCACCAACCAGATTGGATTAGCAGACGATACGGGCAGCAACTTCAGTCTGGCTCCCCTGGGTGGGCAGACCGTGCTCCAGAACAGCCAGTGCTTCGTGTTCGCGGCCAACTCTTATCAGAGCGGCCAAGGGACGCACCTTTTCTTGACATTGTTCGTGGCTTTCAAGCCAAGCTTCGCGGGAGCCAAGAACGTCTACTCCGGTTCCACCGATAACGGTGGAAATCGCTCCGCGTTTGTGCAACTGGGTACCTGGAACGTACCGTCCACGGCTCCGGCACTGGCCGTGAATTCGGTGACTCCGTCCGCTGCCACAGGGACGAGCAATCCGCTGACGTTTGTCTTTTCCGATCCGAATGGATTCGCGGATATTTCGGGTGGGCAGGTGGTGGTGAATCCGACGCTGTCGACCGGTGCTGGATCCTGCTACGTTCAGTTCGCGCGCTCGGGCCTGATTGCCCTGACCGGAGACGATGGCGTTAGCACAACCACTGCCACCCTGGGCCAACCGGCTTTCCTGCAGAACAGCCAGTGTATTATCAACGCAGCGGCCTCTTCCTTGACGGGCACCGACAAGTATCTGAGCCTGACGCTGTTCACCACCATGAAGACTGCTGGCGCAAAGAGCGTATTTGCTTCGGTGGGATCGAATGGCGGGGCTAGCTCGGGCTTCACGCAAGTGGGAACCGCGAACGTGACGTCGCCCAGTTCCTTGACGCCGGTTTCGGTGAGTCCGGGAACCGGTGCTGGCCCGGCGGGAACGCCGCAGTTCTTCACGTTTACCTATTCGGACCCGAATGGAGCCAACGACATCTCCGGTTCGCAGATCATCATCAACCCTGCTCTACAAGGCGCGTTCGCGTGCTATGTGTTGTTCGGCAGGGGAACCAACCTGGTAGCCATCGCGAACGATACTGCCTCCTCGTTTACCAATGGCACTCTAGGGACGGCAGGTACGCTGCAGAACAGCCAGTGTAGTATTGATCTGTCGAAGTCGTTCCAGACCCAGACGGGCAACACGGTCAACCTTACCCTGGCGGTTACCTTTAAGCCCACTTACAAAGGGCTGATGTTTGCCTTCTCCAACGTGGTGGATAACGCTGGAAATGCATCGAGCTTCCCGGCGTTGGGTGCGTTCTTAGTGCAGTAAATAATTGCTGCGCATCTGCACATCTGTTGACGAACTTTCGCGTTTTTTTGAACGTCCCGCTGGAAGTCATTAGAAATACGGGACTGCTATCGGCTGTACAGCGCATCCGGAAGAGATGGATGCGCGTTTTCGAGAAAGATGCGCAGCAATTTGCGGCAACCCGTTATGAAACGGATTGCCGATCTGGGCATAGCTGTCGCTTTGCCTGCGACTATTCAATTGTCAAACAGCGTGCCGGCGGAACGCGTCCTTACGGAGTTGTCCCGAGCGCTTTTATTGTAGAGCGCGGGCCTGGAGTGACAGCGGATCGCAACTGCTGAAAGCCCGGAAGCGACTGAGCATAAGAGAGAAAAATAAAATTGGCCCAAGTGTGACCGTTAACCGGCCAATGTGCGGGCGCGTGGTTTCCGGAGGAGATGTTGTTCTTTTTCAGGCGGATCTGCTATGAAGGTGCGGAGCAATCCTTGGCGGGGCGTCTCGATCGGGCCTTCGCGCCCTTAACGGCGATCGCTGTGATCTCGCTACCCGAAAGTGATCCGCTTAGCTTGGATCGAAACCGGGCTGGGGCGTTATGCCACGAGCTATCCCTCTCAAACCAGCACTGGAGGACCAAGCGGCAGCGGCAGCTCATTGCGGTAACTGCCTGAATTAACATCCAAAGAAGCGGCTTCCGGGTAGATTGTGGCCGGTCGACGGAGCCCCATTTCAGCGCCATGCAGATGCCTGCTGTAGCACGCGAAAGTAATATGATATTTTAATCACCGCTTCCTTGCGGTCGCGGCTCGTTCTACGTACCGATACGCTCGAATTTAAGCACCTGGCGGCATTTCTCCGAATCTACCACCTTTAAGTCGCACACCCACGGGCGGGTGTTGGAGCGGCCCGATTTGGTGGCTTTGCTAGCATAAGTAATTCATCCCCCTCATGCGAAATGTGATTATTATCGGTTCCGGATGTGCCGGAAACACTGCCGCGATCTATGCTGCGCGCGCTAATCTGGCGCCCTTGGTGGTCTCGGGACACGAACCGGGAGGTCAGCTTTCGCTCACCACCTCGGTGGAAAATTTCCCCGGATTTCCCGATGGAATCGACGGGCCTGTTCTGGTGAACCACATGCAGACCCAGGCGCAGAATTTCGGCGCCGAATACATCCATGGCCGGGTGATCGAAGCCGATCTCTCCAAGCGCCCGTTCCGGTTACGGATCGAGGATGAGTGGCACGAGGGGCGGACGTTGATCATCGCATCGGGCGCGTCGGCACGCTGGTTAAACCTGCCGAACGAGCAAAAGCTGATCGGGCGCGGCGTCAGTTCGTGCGCGACGTGCGACGGGTTCTTTCACAAGGGCAAGCCCATCATGGTGGTGGGCGGCGGCGATTCCGCGATGGAAGAGGCTAATTTTCTTTCCCGTTTCGGGTCCGATGTTGCCTTGGTTCACCGGCGCGACAGCTTCCGTGCATCGAAGATTATGCTGGAGCGCGCTCGCAACAATCCGAAGATCCAATTCTTTTTGAATACGGTGGTGGAAGACGTGTTCGACGTCAAGCAGGAAATGGTGACCGGGGTCCGGCTGCGCAATTTGAAGACGGATGAAGTCTGGGAGCGCGATGTTCATGGATTTTTTGTAGCCATCGGACACATTCCGAACACGGCGCCGTTTATTGGCCAGATCGACCTGGATCGTGACGGCTATATCGTGTCGCACGGAGGCGCGCGCACCAACGTCAAAGCGGTGTTTCACGCCGGCGATGTGCAGGACCGTACTTATCGTCAGGCCATAACCGCAGCGGGGGCGGGCTGCATGGCGGCCATCGAAGTGGAACGGCTGCTGGAGGCGGAAGGGCATTGACGCGGAAGCGCTGGATGTTGTTAAATCCGTGCCGTCCAGTCCAATTATTTCCAACTTTCTTCTCCTGCGTTGACAGCAACTTACAAAAACAAACTGTTTGCCGGCTTGGTGTGCGTGTGATAGCATAAAGTAGCTTCCATGGATCGCGTCCGCGAAGCGAGTTCCGCAAATCCCCAACGGAGTTAAAAGCAAAAATAGTATGAGTTTCACTGTGTTCCTCGGAAATTTGCCTGTCTGGGTGACCAAGGACGATATAAAGTCTTGGCTCACCGCAGAAAACCTGGTCCATGATGATGTTAAAGTCATCCGTAATCCCGAGACCCAGGAATCGAAGGGGTTTGCGTTTATCGATGCCCCTAATTCGGAGGAAATGACCTCCATCATTCGCCGCTTTGATCGCGCTCCCTTGGAAGACCGGCTTCTGAGAGCGAATCAAGCGCAGCCGCCCAAGGGCAAAATGCAGTCGTCGCCGATGGGTCCGCGGCCGGCGATGGGCGCTGTTCCGGGTGCTGGTTCGCCCACGGGTGCCACCGGCCAGGCTTTCAATGGAAGCGCCGGAGCTCCCACAGGTCCGCGGCGTGAGCGCGGCGGCAAGAAGCACAAACGCCCCACAGTGGGTGGTCCCCAGGGTCCGCAGAGCGCTTTCGCGGAAGAATTAGCGAAAGCTCTTTAGTCGTCCCTTTAAAGTTGTAAGCCGCGTACCGCGGATTTTCGTCCTCAGCCGGTCCAATCCGGCGAGCGGGCCGCACGTGAACGTCTCTGCCTCTGAGTCCCTGCATGGGACTTTTCCTTGTTCTTCTTCCAATTTCCACCTTCTGGCGCAGCTATGCGTATTTTCAGTGCTATACTCAATGGCACTCTATGTAGAGCTGCAGTGCCGGGAGTCGGCACACTCCGCTCGCTGGAAGGTGGCTAGTTGGATAACCTCTTATTCTTTCGCATGTTCTGTGTGCTCGTGCTGGGCGCCTCGGCCTGGTACCTGAAGCCTTTCGATTTGCCGAGTCCGATAGCCGCGTTGTGCGGTGGCCTTATTGGATTGGCGATCGTCATCAGTGAGATCCAGATTCGCAAGATCACGCTGAAGCGGCTGATTGGCGCGGCGATTGGCGCTTTGTTGGGTTTAGTTTGCGCTTACCTGGTGTGTCTGGTTTTAGCTCGCGCCCTACCTGCTAACGCGACCACGCTCCCGTTCCTGCAACTCACCTTACTGCTAGCCATGGCGTATGTGGGCTTGGTGGTGGGGTCGAACAAAGGGGAGCTGCTCAACCTGGGTGCGTTGGGCGGTCTGTTCGGCGGCGAGCAATCGACGGGGCACTCTTTCAAAATTCTCGACACCAGCGTGATCATCGACGGGCGAATCGCGGATATCGTCGAGACCGGTTTTTTGGACGGGATACTGGTGATTCCACAGTTCGTCTTGCGGGAACTACAGTTTGTGGCGGATTCGGCGGACTCGTTGAAACGCAATCGGGGACGGCGCGGGCTGGATGTGCTGCAGCGCATACAGAAAATGCCGCAACTGGATGTACGGATTCTCGACGACGATTTTCCCAAGGTTCCGGAAGTGGATATGAAGCTGATTGAACTCGCGAAGGTCTACACGTGCAAGATTGTGACCAACGATTTCAACCTGAACAAGGTGGCGCAACTGCACGGGGTGCAGGTTCTGAACATCAACGAACTGGCGAACGCGCTGAAGCCGATCGTGCTGCCGGGCGAGACGATGCGCGTCTTTATTTTGAAGGAAGGCAAAGAGTATAACCAAGGTGTGGCGTATCTGGACGATGGGACCATGGTGGTGGTGGACAATGCCAAGAAAGTGCTCTCACGTACCATCGACATTACGGTGACCAGTGTGTTGCAAACCACTGCGGGCAAAATGATCTTCGGCCGTTTCGACGACCGGACGCATGCCATTCATGACAAGAGACACGAAGAAAAACACTCCTCCGGCATGGGAGCCGCGGGATAAGAAAAATTGAGCCACGAATAAACACGAATGAACACGAATAAAAAGACTTCCTTCTGATGCGAGTGTCAGTCATTCTTCCCGCAGCCGGTCTGGGCACACGCATGGGGCGCTCCGCAGCGGAGAAGGCCGGCACCAGCCGCAAACAGTTCATGCTGCTCGACGGCGCTCCGATTCTGGTTCACACGATCCGCAAGTTTGTGGCGTACCCGGCGGTGACGGAAATTCTGGTGGCCTCGCGACGGGAGGACATCGAGTGGGTTCGCGAATTGCTAAACAGGGAGGCGCTGGCCAAGCCTGTGCGGCTGGTGGAAGGCGGGGACAGCCGGCAGCAGTCGGTTGAAAATGCTTTGGCCGCACTGGGACCGGAAACGGAGCTAGTGGCCGTTCACGATGCGGTGCGCCCCTTCATCGAACATCATACGCTGGAACAGGTATTCGCCGAGGCAGCCGAGAGTGGCGCTGCCATTGTGGGCATCGTCCCGGTGGATACGGTGAAGCAGGTGCATCGCAACAAGGTGCGAACGACGATTCCCCGAGATCGACTGATCCTGACGCAAACGCCCCAAGTGTTCCGCTTCGAGCTATTGCGCCGCGCATTTGAGAAAGCGCGTGAAGACGGATTCACCGGCACCGACGAATCGAGCCTGGTGGAGCGGCTGGACCAGATCGAGGTCAGCGTGGTGCTGGGCAGCGACCGGAACATCAAAATCACCAAACCATCCGACATGGACCTGGCGCGGCTCTTTCTGGCCGCAGAAGTGGGCGGACGGGTGGCGTCTTAACTTATCGAATGG
>JBBSHP010000081.1:0-10603 GCA_038232555.1 Bryobacterales bacterium | reverse complement strand
CTCCGAAGGAAGACAAAACCATAGACTTTACATACAACTCGAAATCGTGAATCTGAGGACTGGCAAGTCAGAGCCGAAACAGCAAGAAGACGAAGAGAATCAAGGCAAGCGCCACGATCCACCCGAACGCGAAGCCGAGCAGATCGATTTTGTATGCGCGAAAGATGTTTACCCCGCACGCTCCGCGCCGTAAATGGAAGGCGTTCACCACCAGGAGTTGCCGGCCCGCTTCCGCCAGCGCCTTCTGATCCGGTTCCCGTTCCTCGGGCATCCCCTCGCTCCACAGATCGCTGGGCGTGTTCAGGTTTCGATAGAAGGTATCCGTTGCCGACCTTGGCTCGGGAGGAGTGAGGACACTCACGATGACCGCCGCGGCGATACCCGACAGTAGGGCTAGCAGGAATATGTTCGGCTCCCAGGCATCCAAGCGTCTACCTGTGAAACGATAACCGGCGAAGTTTACTGTAAGTGCAACAACAATGCTGGATGCCGCTCCCCAGCGGTTAGCCCGTCTCCAGAAAATTCCAAGCAATATACTAATGCCGACAAAAGTAGCCGCGGTCTCGGTTAACAGAAATGAATAGAGCACGCGCTTAATCGCAAACACGGCATAGCACACTGCTAATAACGTGATTGCCACACCACTGACTCGACCGACCCATAGGTAATGCCGGTCAGACTCGGACGGCGCAAAGTATTTCCGATAAATGTCATTGGTGAACAGCGCGCCACTATCCACCATGAACGCGGAACTTGCCGCCATATTCGCCGCCAGGAAGCTTGCGATCAGAAGACCCACACCTCCTGAAAACAAGAAGTGGCGGCAGGCAAAGCCAAAGGCTTCCTCCGGATCGGCAAGCTTCGTAACTCCAAAGCTGCCGCGCGCCACTACCGTCGCGACAATCAGGCCCACAATCGCCCACCCCACTGTACAGAACCGTTTTATGTAGGTGCCGCACAGGTGTCCGATCCGGCAGGTCAATTCATCCTTCCCCGTTCCGACGGATGAGATCAATTGCGGCTGGGCCACAATTCCGATCAGACCGTTCAAGGTGAGTACGACGATAAACCAAGGGCCGATGCCCTGGGGAGTCACGAGCGAAAATCTGTGAAGGTCGGCTCCCGCCTTCATGCCGTGTATGCCGCCCACCAGTCCCCAGCCCGCCGGTATGAGCATGAACGACAGCGCGATAATCAGTACTCCTTGCAATAAATCCGTCCAGGCTGTGGCCACCAAACCACCGATGAAGCTGTAGATCACAAAAACGATTGTCATTGCGATCACAATGCCATTTACCGGCAGGTTGCCGCCGATGGCCTGATCAATGACCTTAGCGGCGCCCTTTAGCATGCTTGCCATGTTGATCGTAAAGAAGCAGAGGGCAAAAACCGTATACATGGTCCCCATGGATGGCCCATAGCGATCCGTAACTACTTCGGCGATAGTGGTTCGTCGAAAGCGACGGAACAGTGGTGCAAGCAGCCAGTAAAAAGGCGTCGCAAAGAGATTTTTCCATTGATACCAGATGCCGGAAAGGCCCATGCTATAGACCACCCCGGCCAACGAAACAGGCATTTCCGCGTGCGTGCCAGTGCCAAAACTCTGGGCAATCATCAGCCATCTGCCGAAGCGCCGGCTACCTAGGAAATAATTCGATGTGTTCTTGATTCGCGCCGACGCGATTACTCCAATCACACTCACGATAACCAGGTAGGCAATCAATACGAACCAATCGATGGGCGCAATCTTGATTTCGAACATGGGTCAGCGTACTCTGAAGCGCTCGAGAGCGGATTCCAACAGGGTGGTTCCCGCACCTGGTTGCTCGGGCGGGACGAACTCTCCATCCCGCGCCGTGGCCGGTTCTTCGAAACAGTCTCGCAGCCACGGTATGTACTCCAATTGATGGCAGGCCCGATGGGCCAGTGAAAGATGCAGATGCACCTGCATCATGTCGCCGACATGCGCGACTACCGGAAGATCATGGGCCAAGGCTAAGTCGGCGACGCGTGTCCACTCGGTGATACCCGCCAGGCGGACGGCGTCCGGTTGCGCGTATGCAACCGCCCCTGCTTTGAAGAAGCTATTGAAATGATCGTAGCAATAGACTTGCTCGCCAAGTGCAATGGGAATACCGATCGACTGAGCAAGCGTTGCGTGGCCTTCCACATCGTCGTACCAAAGAGGTTCTTCCAACCAGCCGATGTCATAATCCCTAGCGCGTTCAGCGAAGTCCATGGCTACCGGCAAGGTCCAGCGTCCGTTAGCATCGACCATAAGCCTGACTGACGAACCAATGGCGTTTCGCACCTTCTCGACACGGCGCACATCGCGTAGTATGTCGGGGCTTCCAACTTTGATCTTGATGCCACCGAAACCCTCCCGCTCTACTACACGCCTGGAGTCGGTCACTAAATCCTCATCGGACCAGTTCAACCAGCCGCCGTCCGTGTTGTAGGCTTCAATTCTCTTTCCTTCAGCGCCGCCCAACAACTTCCATAGCGGCATCCGCTCCGACTTGGCCTTAAGGTCCCACAGCGCGATATCTACGGCACTTAATGCCAGAGTCGTTATCCCGCTCCGGCCCACCCATTGCGCGGGAGGGAAGTGATAAAGCGTCTGCCACAGCGAGACGACGTCCTCAGGGTTTGCTCCCAACAACAACGGGGCATAGGTTCCAGCGATACAATCTACGATCAAACGGTCCGTTGGCAGGTGAGCATGTGTGCCCGTGTACCCATATCCGCTCAGCCCCGCGTCGGTGCGCAGAATCACGCCGGGAGCACCCCAATGCGTAAGCTGGTGGGTGCTATCGCTGATTTTCCCCCTCGTCACCGGGACGTGGAGAATGAATACTTCAACTTCAGTTATTTTCAATGGCTTTATCCGCGAGTTGGGAAGAGAGAAGTGAAGCCGAACTCGTATCCAGATACAGGTAGGATTGAGGATGCACACGCGCCAGAGACGCGGGACAAGCTGTGGAAACTGGACCTTCCAGGGCACATTTCACGGCTCTCGCCTTGCGCATATCCGGAACGCAACAGATCCAGGTTTCCGCCAGCATAAGAGCGGGACAAGTGAGAGTCAGTGCGTCGAGTGGAACGCTCTCAATGTCGGCAAAGTGGCCCTCTCCGACTTGCTGCCGGCGACAGGCTACATCGAGTCGAACGATCTTGACGAGCAGAGGGTCGGAGAAATCCGCGACATGCGGATCATTGAACGCGATGTGGCCATTTTCGCCGAACCCGACAAAGCTGAGATCTATAGGAGCTTCCGCCAGGAGTTTTGAATAGCGCCCCATTTCGATTTGAAGATCGGGCGCATCGCCTGCCATGTAATGAACCTTTCCCGGCCGGACTCTATCTACAAGATGGTTGTCGAGCCAACGCCTGAAGCTGGCGGGATGCCGGTTTCCGATCCCGACATACTCGTCCAGATGAAATACCTCAACGGCGCTCCATTTGAGGTCAGTATCCTGTATGAGAGATTCAATCACCCGCGCTTGAGAATTTCCGGTACCCACGACAATTCGGGCGCGGCTTCGAAGTTTGATCGTTTCCCGTATTATGGACGCGGCATGAACAGCGGCCGCGGCGCCAAGCGCTTGATCGCCGGAAAAGATTTGGACAGTAAGTTCACCGATCTTGAACTTTTTTATTGGTTGTTTCAGCGTCATTGTTGCTGAGTTAGTTAATAGAGTTCACAGGACCGGCCATCGCCATCAAATAAGCGAGATCGAACCGGCGGTACAGGTCCAAGCAGAACAACTCCGGTGCGTCCTGATAACGAACGGGTCTCGAGAACACTTCACTCCAGGAGTGCAGGCCATCGTGGATACTCACGTTCGAAAAACTGCCGGGATCGAGAGCAGAAGCGATCATAGCCACTGCTTGGGATCGCACTCCGGTCGCCTCCAGATTCCCGGAACCTCGGCCCGACCTGGTCTTCAGCCAACTGGCGATTGCGACCAACTGGCCTACCTCAATTCCCAGAGAACGGCTGCCCTCGGTTGCGAGCATGCGATCGTACATTGGGAAGTAGTATGGCGGCGGCGCGGCATCACCGATGAAAATCACGTCCACGGCGAGCACCTGCTCTCCTCGATTGACTCGATTGGAAATGCTAGCGCTCGAAGCCTTTTTTCCGGAGTCGTTCAACACAATCGTCCAGGGCACTCGATCGGAAGCTGTGACCGCTCTCAGCAGGGCTCCGCTAGCGCTCAGCCCATTGTCAAAATCAAAGCGGTAACCAATACTCTTAAGTCCGGAGCCCCACGTGTTTGCGACCGGCCACGCGGACTCCAACGCACTGGGCTTATAACGGACCGTTCTCTTCAACACTTCCCTGCCCTGGTGTATCCATGTTTCCCGCCCGCGCGCATCCAAAGGAACCGGCTCACGTTTAACGTTGTCGGCGAATTGGCGCGCCAAGCTCAGTATCGTTAGGTTGTCTTCAGGGAGCCCAACCGTCAGTTGCTCCTTGCTGAGAATATCCTGTTCCGCCGGCGACTCATTGTTTAATAGCGGCAGCTTGAAGTATTTATCGAAAAAAGCGTATGAGTGCAGCCGATTGTCGAGTTGATAGTTGTGATCGCCCGGATCGGTGTTCTCATACCAATAAAAGTCGTCCTGAGCATTGTAGAGCTTGAAGAACGGCAGTACCGAATCATAGAGGAACGGCTTCATGCGAGGCGCTCGAAAGCAGCAGGTATCGTTTTCGTTATAGATCAGCATGGTTGGCCGCGGCGCGCGCAAAGCGGTCAAATGCATGTAGTCGAAATCGAAGTTCAGATCTGTTGCAGTCTGTTCATTGTCCCCGATGGTTTCTGCGCCGCCTATCGAGAGTATCGAGCGATAACCGGCATCCGGCAGCGCCGCCAAAATCCGCTCGTCGAGCGATCCCAGAACGATGCTCTGCCAACCCCCGCCGGAGAGACCGGTAATACCAATACGACGGCGGTCCACATCAGGGCGGTCCCAGAGGTAATCCAATCCTCTTCGCATGGCCAAATAAAAGAGTCCTAGTCCGTTGGCTCCGGCGAAGTCCAGATATGAATTGTCCCAGTGAACATTCCCGGGTACCGCAAGTTCTCCCATCCCGATCCATTCCAGATTGAGTGCCAACACGCCATGGCGAGCCTGATTGACACACCGCTTCTGTATATACTCCATGGCCTTTCCCTCAGGCTCATGCCCGTTCACGTCCAAAATTACTGGTAATTTGCCGTGCGCCGCCTCGGGCACATACAGCAATGCCGTGGCTTGAAAACCCGGCACAATTTCATAGCGAAACTTATGCAGGCGATAGCCTTTTCCGGCGTGCATTTCGCCCAGATCGTGGAAAACAGGCGGCGAATCGATCCATTCCTTGGGCCAACCGTGGAAGGCTGTTTCGAGAGTGCGCCGGCGTAGCTTTTTTGATTCGGCTGTCCATTGCTCGGGGCGCGCGGGGACCACTAACTTCGGGACTTGCCTGACGACATACTGACGGATCTGCCAAGCCGTGACGTCGGCGTTCTGAAGCGGCTGCCGCAGCACTTCACTGATGGACGTGGCCGTGGTCTGCGAGAAAACCGACGGGATCGGCAGAAGGAGCGAGAACCACAGCGGCGCTCCGCGGAGTGGCCTCATCGCGGTTCCATCCGGAGAACGACCAACGCGTAGGCCTTGATCTCCGGAACGACTAACGAGACCATGCCGCGGCTTGAAGATGCCGCGAGAGGACGGGATTCGTCATCAGGACTCTTAAGAACCGCATCTCGCAACCGCAACTCTTGCGGAATTCGAACCCGCACGTGGACATCCTTGACCGGTTGTTCAAACTTGAAATTAACAAGATGCAGCAGACGGGTACGCGAGATCTCCTGGTCGGCTAATTCGGCGGTCACCCACACCGGAGCGTCAACCTCGGCGGAAAGCGTGTCACCAGCCGCCCAGCGTACGGCGGCTACGAGGGCGTCATAGTTCTTCGGTAATTTCCAAACCGCATTTCGGACAGAGTAACTCATTTGCGCCGGAGGCGCCGCAATCTGCGCTTCGATACGCGGTATGTAAACCACGCGTCCTTTGCCGAACTGTCGCTTCATCGGCGAATTGGGGCTACCCGCACCAGGCGGCTCCGCTACACCCAATACATCTGCGAGGCCAAATGACCCGCGCCGCGTTCTCCAGCCAGTGAGCGATGACGTATTGCCGGTGGTAACCAAGCCACCCCCATTTGTGACGAATGCGCGGATCAGCCCAATCTGTTGATCGCTCAGGGCGTCCTGATCGGCGAGAATAAGTACCTTGTACTTGTCCAGCTTTTGGAGCTGCCTGTCAAAGATCATGCCAAACGGAATTTTGGATTGTATTAGTGTCTGCTCGAACAGGACCGTATTGAAGTTGCTCTGCGCGGGATTGAACTGAGTGGAGGCAAACGACCGCAGGATTGCAGCATCGGCGACCTCCGTCGTGTGGGTTAGCTCTTTGATATTGGCGCGAAAGAAATTCACATACCGGCGCGTCACGGAGGGTGGATCTCCCGCGCTTCCGCCAGCCACAACGCCGAGGTTGGCATCGTCGTAGGCGAGTGATTCCGCGAGACGAAGTACCTGAGGAGCGTTTCTGTAAGCGTCATATCGAGCCAGATTCTGCCAGTGGAAGAGCGGCCGGCCCATAGCACGAGCGGCCTTATAACTCCGGATCTGCGAGACCAATCGACCGTCGGGCGTCCATTCGGGCAGATTCTGCTCTTCCGTCCAGATGCCATGCACCGGCAGAAACAGTTGTTGGGGATCCACTCCGTACATGTACCCCACATTGCTCTCTAAATTCATCGTTGGATTTCCGATCACCGCCACATTAGGGTTCAAATCGTGAATGTAACCGGCGAACTCGGTGAAGTCCCGCGCCAGACTCCAAGCGCGAAACTCCGCCCATTCCT
The DNA here is from genome assembly GCA_038232555.1 of Bryobacterales bacterium. Lineage (GTDB taxonomy): Bacteria > Acidobacteriota > Terriglobia > Bryobacterales > Bryobacteraceae > JBBSHP01. The sequence continues at coordinate 3,678 of JBBSHP010000081.1, read as the reverse complement.
GCATCATCGGGTTGTTCAGCTCGGTCAGCCGTACCGGCCCTTCATGTAACCCATATGGCGGGGGGATTACGCCCGCGAAGGTCGAAAATCCGAACCGCAATCTGGCTTGAAGCGGATCGCTATAGCGCTTCGCAATAAATTCGCGAAACTGGGTCCGGCAGTAGGAGCACCGGCACGAGTTCGGTTCAGGCCACCACTGCATCTGGTCGAAATGGATCGCATCCAGCTTGACGTCCTGTATTCCGACTCGGACCACTTTGCGGATGAACGCGCGATAACCAGGGTTGTTGCGGCACGCCATGTACCTAAAGGTCTGCTCGTTGGTGTAATAAATCGGTTCTCCAAATTCATTCCGCTGCCGCCAGTTTTTGGCATCCGGCTCATCGGCAAAGAGCGTCTCGTACATCAGCGATGCTCCGACGTAACCAGCCACATGGATCCCGTATTTGTGTGCTAGAGATGTAAACTCGCGGGCAAACGCTATGTCCTGGCTCTCCGCCTTCATGCCTGCGCCTTTATGGAAGTTGACGATCGAGAAATTCACACCGATCTCGTGAAACTTCCGGATGGCGTCCGCGCTGCGCTGAGCTTTCCATTGCTCAACCGCATTAACCGGCTCGCCTCCGCTCCGCAGAATAAAGGTGAGCGCTTCCATATCGGAAGAGGCCACAATGCCCTCATGGATCCATGCTGGACCATGTGCGGAACCATCTGGTGGAACAGCGCGCGCGTCTTTATCTCCACAAAACGCAAGAACAATGACTATGAAGAATCCTACACCGATCGCATGGCCGTGGACCCTCTTCATGGCCCAGGATGACACGATGAGCGGCACGTAACAGCCCTCAGAACTGGAACACCCCTCCGATAATGACCAATCGAGGGTTGTTCACCTGGCTCGAAATAGTTCCGAACGCCGCACTGGTGACCGTCACGTTAGGCGGTGCGAACTCGACGGTGTTGAGGACGTTATATGCCTGCAGCATGAGCCGTAGAGACATCTTTTCCCGAATGGGTATGTTCTTGGCGAGCGATATGTCTAGATTACGCAAGGCCTGACCGCGGATTCGATTATTGTAGGTGGAAAGCGATGGCAGGGTAAAGGATGGCAGGGGAGCAAAGGCGCCTGTGTCAAACCATTTTGTTATGGAGGGATCGACGCCCTGAAGAGGCCGGAGGGCAATCGCATTCGACCAGGGTCCAGCCAATTGCCCGCTTTGGATGGTGACAGTAGGATCCAACTCCCAGTTGCCCAGTACAAAAAGGAGCGGTTTGGGTAATGACGATCCAAACGCCTGGCCTTTGCCTACCGGGATCTGCCAGATGGTATTTAGAGTAAACCGATGCGGACGGTCAATTTGTGCGATGCTGCGCTCTATCGATTGATATTGGCTGCGAAATCGCATCGCATCGACCTGTTTGCTGAAAGTGTACGAGGCGATGATGGACAATCCCTTACTGAATCGCCGGCTGCCGCTGACTTGCAGGGCATTGTACCAACTCTTACCGAGCGGGGAATAGCCGCTCGTGACGGAGGTGAACTCCGGATAAGGCAGAAGAAGTTGGGTGCGCGACACGGTGGCTCCGCTCAGTGGACCCGTCGAAATCAGACCCACAAAGGGATTCGGAACCTGCTGGCTTAATTGGTCGGCAAGCGGAAAATATTGCGGCGACAACTGGTTCAGCGGATGGTCCACCGTGACGTTTTGAACACGGCTGCCAACGTAGGCCACTTCGATAATGCTATTTCCGAACAACTGGCGCTGTAAGCTGAGCTGGAATTGACGCGAGAGCGCCCGTTTGCTGTTCACGTCCGCGGCGCTGATACCTTGGCCAAGCAGCGTGGCGAGACCAAGCGAAGATCCGACTGGGAGCACGATGCCGGTCGGAAACGGATTGGTCAGACTATTCACGGGCAATCCGTTCAGGGACGTTTGCATCACGGTTGAGGAGCTGAATCCCGCCTGGGAGACGGGCGGCGTCAACTGCGAGACGGTGGAAACACGCGCATCGGTAAAGGGCATATAGAACCAACCCATGCCGGCTCGCAATACAGTCTTCGGCGTGATCTGGTAAGCGCCGCCGATACGCGGCGCGAAATTATTCTGTACCGGCTGGAATTGATAGCGGGAGTTACCGTTCACCCCGGCAAAGACGAGACCTCCGGTGACATTGAGGCTGGCGAGTTGCGGAATGGGGTTCCTGGCGTAAGCCGCCTGCGCCTGCTGCGCGATCGGATTCGGAGAGGTAAGGTCAAGGCCCCGGTTGATCCGGTTGTATCGCTCCGTATAGGGCGTCTGATAGTCGTAGCGCAAACCCAGATTGAGTGTGAGCCGGTTGGTCGCCCGCCAGTTGTCCTGAATATAGACGGCGTTATACAAACTTTGGACCGCGTCGTTCGCGTTGTAGTTAATCGACCCTGAACTCGGCGTGCCGAGCAGCAACGTCGCAATACCGAAACCGGCCGTGGCGCTTGGGACGGACGCATTCGGGCCTTGCGTGCCATCGCGGTTAAAAGCAAAGATGCCCGCTTGTCCGGTCGCGTTGTTGATAAATGCGCGGGCCGACTTAAACTCATAGCCAACGTCGAAGCTGTGGCGTCCGAGGATTTTTGTAAGCGAGGTCCGCACATTGGGATTCACGAAGGAATAGAGCTGATACGGATAGCCGAGGGCGGTCATATCGGAACTGGTGATATTGGGGAATATATCGCCGTGAACTTCCGACAAGAAGGTGGACGAGAAACCCAACCCTTGGAGTTGCGCTCCCGCAACCAATGGGTTCAACACTTGTTTATAGGCCTGAACACCGGCGCGAACACTTAATATCATGGTCGGGCTGAAGACATGGATGTAACCCAAAGTGAATAGCTTGCTCCAACTCTTGTTGTCATATCCGGTAACGCCGGATGCCAGTGGTCCCGGGAATTTCAAATCCAGATTCAACCATCCGAAAGCGGCGGAGAGGCTATTCTTCTCGTTGAAACGGTGGTCGATTCGGGGATGGAAGCCGTTGTCGGTGTGAGGATATCCGTAGTTGTAAGAATAATTGTTGACAGTCCCCGGAAGATTCGGGAGGGGTACGTACTTGTTCAGCAAATTCTGGGCAACCGGGTTGATGAGATTGGGAGGAATAACATTACCCTGGAAGGGTTCGCGGACCAGGACATTGTTTGCATCGAAATGCGCCGAAAATGGATTGTAGATTTGAATGAGCTGTCCGTTGGCGGCAAACGTTTGACTGAAGTCCCCGGTCCGCTGCAGTGCGGTCGGGACCGAAGCGAGATTCGTGGTTCCCACGCGATCGCGCTCCGTGTCGTAATCGAAAAACCAGAAAGTACGGTTCCTGCCATCGTAGAGATGAGGAATATAAACCGGGCCGCCGAGAGTGAAACCGGGCTGGGTTCTGCGATTTTCAGTTCTGGCCCGTCCAATCCGGTTAGAGAAGAAATTGTTCGCACTAAAGCCTTCTTCGGTATGGTAAAACCACGCGTTGCCATGCAGGCCATTCGTTCCCGATTTCGTTTCGAATGCGACCACGCCCCCGGCTGTCTGCCCATACTCGGCGCTTAGAGCAAACGTTTGCACCCGGACCTCCTGGATAGCGTAGGTGGGCGGCGTAAAACCCATCGCTCCTGTCCCATACTGGTCCGCCACCCCGTCCCGCAGTATCAGGCTG
>JBBSHP010000080.1:0-10643 GCA_038232555.1 Bryobacterales bacterium | reverse complement strand
TCCGTCGATGGTGACGATGCCGCTGTCCGGCTGCACGGCGCCTGTCAGGACTTTAATAAAGGTCGATTTGCCCGCTCCATTTTCCCCTACCAAGGCGTGCACCTCGCCGCGGCGCAGGTGGAATGAAACGCCTCGAAGCGCATGAACTCCGGTATATGACTTGGAGATCTCAACGGCGGATAGAAATCCGAGAGAACCTTCGCCAGAGTCTTGCACTAGACCAGTATCCCGTGGGGGTGCCCCAGGTGTTACGAATCCTCCTCCTTTTAACGATAATCCCGAGTCTGGTTCGAGCCGCCGATCCCGATCCGGCCTATGCGGCGGTCCAAAAAGCGTATGACGCCCAGCGTGCCAAGAAGTACGATGCCGCCATTGAAGCCTTTCAAGGGGCCATTGCACTGGCGCCGGACCGGGCCGCCATCCGCAAAGATCTTGCGTACACGCTGCTGAAGATCGGCGAGAACGAAGCGGCGCGCGACCAGTTCGCGGAGGCCATGCGCCTGGATCCAGCGGACCAGCACGTCGCGCTGGAGTACGCCTTCCTCTGTTTTGAAACCAAAGAGCAGGCCACCGCGCGGCGGGTTTTTGACCGCATCCGCAAGACCGGCAATGCCACTGCTGAGCAAGCCTTCCAGAACATTGACAGGCCGCTAGCGGAAGGAATTGACCGCTGGTTAAAGGCTCTGCAAATGTCGCCTGACAACTTCAGCGCACATCAGGAGCTGGCAGGGCTCGCAGAGCAGCGCGACGAATTGAGCCTGGCGGCTGAGCACTACGAGAAGGCCTGGATCCTGAAGCCGGAGGAACGATCGCTGCTGCTTGACATGGGCCGGGTCTGGAAGAGCATCGGCCAGAAAGCCCGGTCGAATGCTGCGCTGCTCGCGGCCTCCCGGGGCGCGCAGCCGCGAGTTGCCGAAAGAGCGCGAGAGCTGCTGCCCGCTCGTTATCCATATGTCTATGAGTTTGAGGAAGCGCTTAAACTCGATCCGAAAAATCTGGGCTTAAGCCGCGAATTGGCCTATCTGTTGCTGGAAATGGGCAAGAAGGCCGAAGCCGAGCAGCAGTTCAACAACATCAATAAGTCCGCTCCTGGAGACCTGCTCTCAGCCGCGCAACTCGGGTTCCTGCGGTTAGGCCGCCATGACAAGGAAGGCGCACAAGCTCTGCTGGACCAGGTGCTCAAAGAAGACGACGGCGATCTCTCGGATCGAGTGCGGACGGCCTTGGGCATGCCCCGGGCGTTGCGCCGGGCGAGCGAGACGCCTCGCAATCGTGTGTCGATCGAAGCGAGAACACTGGCTGAAAAAAGCCTTACAGCCGGCTACCTGAAGGATGCCTTGAAGTACTTGCGAATTGCGCAGGAGTCCGACCCGGTGGATTTCTGGGTGATGCTCAAGATGGGCTGGGCATACAATCTGCTGCATCAGGATGCGGATGCAGTGAAATGGTTCAATCTCGCGCGAAGAAGCCCCGATCCGAAGATCGCAGAAGAGGCCGACCACGCTTATAAGAATCTGCGTCCGGGGCTGGCTCGTTACCGCACCACGGCCTGGCTGTTTCCGTTCTATTCGAGCCGCTGGCACGACGCCTTTGGTTACGGGCAGGTAAAGACCGAATTCAAGCTCGGGAATCTGCCGGTCCGGCCGTATGTATCGGTGCGGGTGATCGGGGATGTCAAGGGGGTTACGGGCTCCACGCTGGGGAATCCGCAGCCGCAGTATTTATCGGAAAGCTCCTTCATCTTCGGTGTCGGCATGGCCACTACCACATGGCGTGGGTTGACGGCGTGGGGAGAGGCTGGAGAAGCGGTCAAATATCTTGGGAGCCGTAAGGATGTGGGCGCGATGGTTCCGGACTACCGGGGCGGCCTCTCCTATGGAAAGGGCTTCGGTCACCTGCTGAATGGAGGCCACGGCCTCTTCGCGGAGACGAACGACGATGCAATATTTGTCAGCCGCTTCAACAATGATGTGCTTTTCTATTCGCAGAACCGCACCGGCTACACCTTTGCACAGTCGGAAACGCTGGGCGGCATCCAGCCGCAGTTGTACTGGAATTACGGACTGACCACTGACCGTGGAAGACAATACTGGGCCAACTTTGTCGAGACGGGGCCGGGTTTGCGCTTTAAGCTGCAAGCGCTTCCCAAAGCAATGGTGTTCTCAGTGAATTTACTGCGCGGCGTCTACACCATGAACGAAGGAAATCCGAGGCGGCCAAACTACTTTGATGTTCGAGCAGGTTTCTGGTATGCATTCACTAAATAGAAGCAGAGGGACCGCTTCCTTGCGGTCGCGGCTCGGTAACGTGGTCGTCGTCGTGGTGGGGCTTGCTGGGATGAGCCTGCAGGCTAGCGGTCCAGCGTTCTCTTATCACATCGCGGGTGACGACGAAGGAAGCTGGCCGCAGATTCTATCATCAGTCGGATTCACTCCAGGGAATGGCGGGCCTACTAATTTGCTGATCGTGCGCAGCGGCGCTCCGGCGTCCACCAAGCAATGGATCGAGAGCCTGGAGCGAGGCTCGTTCATCGTGCTCGAAGGCGAATCCGATCTGGCGTCGTCCCTTGGATTCATTCCCACCAAGAAGCGCGTCGTGGTCCAAAGCATGGTTGACCAGCACGCCCCCAAGCTGGGCATCGTTTGGGAGAAGGCTCTGGACCTCCCGGTTTTTGAAGTTCCCTCAGACGCGATTGTTTTTGCTAAAGAGCGTTGGGAAGGTGCGCCGCTGATGGCAGCGGTACGACGGGGTTCTGGGGCGGCGCTGTGGATTGCGTCGTCGCCGGGAGCCCAAGGGTACGAGCGGTTTCCTTATCTGCTGCAAGCCCTAAGTGACCTGGGGCTGAAGCCTCCGTTCCGCTCGGGACGCCTGTGGGCTTTTTTCGATTCCGCCTATCGGAGCCGCGTGGACCTGGACTACTTTGCGGAGCGCTGGCGGAAGGCGGGCATCGGAGCTCTGCAGGTGGCGGGATGGCATTACTGGGAGCCCAATTCCGAGGCCGACGCCTATTTGCAGAAGCTGATCGAAGCCTGTCATCGCAAAGGCATTCTGGTGTACGCCTGGCTGGAACTGCCGCACGTGAGCGAAAAATTCTGGGCCGATCATCCCGAGTGGCGCGAAAAGACCGCCCTGCTGCAGGATGCACAGCTCGATTGGCGCAAGCTGATGAATCTGGCGAACCCGGCTGCGCTGGCCGCTATTCGTCAGGGGACCAGTAATCTGATGGATCGATTCCGGTGGGACGGAGTGAATCTGGCTGAGTTGTACTTCGAGTCTCTGGAAGGCGCGGCCAATCCCGCCCGTTTTACTCCGATGAGCGACGACGTCCGCCGTGAGTTTCAAACTGCCAAAGGATTCGATCCACTCACGCTGTTCAAGCAGCCCAATCCGGATGCAACCCAACTGCGTACCTTTCTGGACTACCGCGCGGGTTTGTCACGACGGCAACAGGCGGACTGGATTGGTTTCATCGAAAAAATTCGGGTCCGCAAACCAGACCTGGACTTTGTCCTGACTCATGTGGACGACCGGTTTGACACGCGCATGCGGGACCTGATCGGAGCGGATGCCAGCGCGGTTCTGCCGATGCTGGATCAGCATGACTTTACGTTCCTGATCGAAGACCCCGCGACGATCTGGAACCTGGGACCGAAGCGTTACCCCGAGATCGCGACCCGCTATGAGCCGCTGACCAAACACACCGACAAGCTCGCAATCGATATCAATATCGTGGAGCGCTATCAGGATGTTTACCCGACCAAATTGCAGACAGGTACGGAGCTGTTCGAGTTGGTACACCTGGCGGCGAAGTCGTTTTCGCGAGTCGCACTGTATTTTGAGAACTCGATCTCAGGCGCCGACCTGGGGCTACTCTCCGCGGCGGCAGCGAGTGTCGAAAAGGTGGAGCAGAACGGCTCGAAACTGGTGATCGGCTCGAAGTACGGTGTGGGTGTTGCGTGGCAAGGACCTGCGACCGTGAACGGAAAGGCGTGGCCGATTCGGGACGCATCCACTGTATGGGTGCCGGCAGGGCCGCAGATCATCGAGCCAGGGTTGAAGGACACCAAGGCACACGTCCTGGATTTCAACGGGACGCTGCTTTCGGCCGGTTCGTCGGCTACAGGTATCGACCTGGCTTATCGGAGCGACTCCAGAGCGATCGCGGTGCTGGATATGCGGCCACTCAAGGTGGACATCGACGGGGAATTGGTGAAGCCGAAACTGCTGGAGTCCGGTCGGAATACGGTGATGTTTCTGCCGAGAGGACAGCATTTAGTATCGATGGAAATGCCGAGATGAGAGCTGCCAGGCGGCGTGCTGCGCGTGGAAATCCTGTGAAACTGCCAAGCCGCACGGCCAGCGGCACCGACGCTCCTTCAGACTGGATTATCGAGCAATTCTAGAAACTCACGGGCCTTGACGATGCGGATACCTTCGAACGGATTCAGGATGAGCAGGTCATTGTCGAACGAAACGATGATTGGTGCTCCAGCTTCGATTGCGGAAGGCCGCGAAGACCAAAGCCGATACATACTCATTAGTGTCGAGTACCGCTCTCATCGAGGCGATCGTCCCACCGCCGCTTGCGCTCATATCCCCGGTACGCCTCACACATACGTTCGCTCATAGGGCGGTTCTCCGATGATATACCAGGGGCGTGTCAGTCGAGTTGCTCTCTACTTTCAGCACCAGCGATCCCAACACTTGACGCCGTCTGTTCGGGATATCCTGTTGTCGCGCTAAAGTGAAGCATTGGAACGCTCGGAACAGTCTCCTGCTCACCTGACGCTGGACCCCGTAGAGGTGCGGGTGCTCGGTGCGTTGATTGAAAAGGAGATCACGACGCCAGAGTATTATCCGCTTTCGCTGAACGCGCTGGTGAATGCGTGTAATCAGAAATCGAACCGGGATCCGGTGGTGTCGTTCGATGAAGACGCCGTCCTTGCAGCGCTCGACACCCTACGCGATAAGAGATTTGCCACCATCATCACCGGAGCGGGCAGCCGCGTTCCCAAGTACGCCCATCGGTTTTCAGAGACTCTGAATCTCGGTAGGCGTGAGATCGCCGTCCTGTGTGAGCTCATGCTGAGGGGACCACAGACCATAGGAGAAATACGGAACCGGACGGAGCGGATGCATCGATTCGACGACCTTTCGGAGGTGGAGACGATCATCGAACGACTGCCGGAAATGATCACTAAGCTGGGGCGCAGGCCGGGGGAGAAAGAGGCGCGCTATGCGCACCTGTTCAGCGGCCCGGTGCAGGTACAGAATGCGGCCGATCCATCTCCGGTCGATTCAGCTCCGGTCCTCAGGCAGGACCGGAGCAGCGGTCTCGAAGCTGAGGTCGCTGCACTCCGCGAGGAAGTACGAATGCTCAAAGATGAGTTCGCGGAGTTCCGGAAGCAGTTCGAGTAATCCAAGTTAAACTGTAGCTGGGAGATCCAACCGATGGCGACGCCAACCAGCCTGGAACCTACGGTAAAGCTCAGCCGCCAGCCCACAGTCCACCAGACTGTGCCAACACGGGATGAGCTGATCAAAGCATTCCGGGTGATGCATTTGTCCCGCCGGCTGGATGACCGGGAGATTCTGCTAAAGCGGCAGAACCGAATCTATTTCCAGATCAGTGGGGCGGGACATGAGGCGGTGCAGGCTGCGGCCGGGCTGGTGTTTCGGGCCGGACACGATTGGTTTTTCCCCTACTATCGCGACCGTGCGCTCTGCTTGATGCTGGGCGTTACAGCGGAGGACATGCTCCTGCAGGCGGTGGGAGCCGCCGCCGATCCTGCCTCAGGTGGGCGGCAGATGCCATCCCATTGGGGATCGGCCGCGTTGCATATCGTGACCGGCTCGTCGCCCACCGGCACGCAGGTGTTGCAAGGCGTTGGCTGCGCCCAAGGCTCGCGCTATCTTGCTCCTAAATCGGATGAGATTACGCTGGTATGTGCCGGGGAAGGCTCCACCAGCGAAGGTGAATTCTGGGAAGCGGTGAGCGCCGCGTGCCTGGAGCGGTTGGGCGTGGTGTTCCTGATTGAGGACAATGGCTACGCCATCTCCGTCCCAGTCGAGAAGCAGACGCCTGGTGGCAACATAGCGCAGCTGCTCTCCGGGTTTCCCCACCTGGCGCGCTTCGAAGCCGATGGCACGGATTTCTTCGCCTCGCATCGCGTGATGAGCGAGGCCGCTGCCCACGCCCGCAGCGGTGCCGGGCCCGCGCTGGTGCTGGCCCATGTCACCCGGCCCTACTCACACTCCCTCTCGGACGACGAGCGCTTGTATAAGACCAAAGCCGAGCGCCTGGCGGAGGAGGCTCGGGATCCGGTGCTTCGCTTTCCAGAGTTGTTAATTGAGCAGGGCATCCTGGATCGCCATGAGCTGCAGTTGATCGTTCATGAAGTCGAGCAGGAAGTGCAGCAGGTGGTGGACCGCGTACTGCGTGCCGCTCCACCCCGAAAAGGGTCCGCGCTGGAGCACCTGTATTCGAATGAGGTGGATCCCACCTCCAAAGAATTCGACGTGCCGGCCAGAGTAGAAGGCGATCCGCGCACCATGGTGGACGAGATCAATCTTACGCTGCATGAAGAGATGGCGCGCGACCCTAACATGGTGGTGTTTGGCGAAGACGTGGCGGACTGCAGCCGCGAGGACAACCTGTGCGAAGTAAAGGGCAAAGGCGGAGTCTTTAAGGCTACCGCGGGGCTTCAAATCAAGTTTGGGAGCAACCGGTGCTTCAACAGCCCGCTGGCGGAAGCTGCGATCGTGGGCCGCGCTATCGGGATGGCGACGCGTGGGATGAAGCCTGTAGTCGAGATTCAATTCTTTGATTATATTTGGCCAGCTATGATGCAGATTCGTGATGAGTTAGCCGTCATCCGATGGCGCTCTAATAACGAGTTTAGCTGTCCCGTGGTGATGCGCGTTCCGATCGGTGGGTACCTCAACGGGGGCGCTATTTATCACAGCCAATGCGGCGAGGTGGCCTTCACCCACATCCCCGGGCTTCGGGTGGTGATGCCTTCCAATGCGCTGGACGCGTGCGGCTTGCTGCGGACTGCAATCCGCTGCGATGATCCGGTGCTGTTTTTGGAGCACAAGCGGCTTTACCGCGAGCCTTACAATCGATCCCCGCATCCCGGCCCCGACTTTACCATTCCCTTCGGCAAAGCCAAGGTGGTCAAGACAGGCCAGCGGTTGACCATCCTCACTTACGGAGCGCTAGTGCAAAAGGCGCTGCAGGCAGCCTCGCAAATTGAGCAGCGTAACTCCGAGTTTTCGATCGAAGTGATCGACCTCCGGACTCTGGCCCCTTATGACTGGGAGGGCATCCGGTTGTCGGTGGAGAAGACCAATCGCGTTTTGATCGCGCATGAAGACTGCCTCTCCTGGGGATATGGCGCGGAGATCTCGGCGCGCATCGCCGACGAGCTTTTCGGGTTCCTGGACGCACCGGTGGGGCGAGTGGCCGCGCTCGATACCTGGGTGGGATATCATCCGCAGTTGGAGAACGAAATTCTGCCGCAAGTGGAGAACCTGGTCGCCGAAGCCGAGCGCTTATTGGCCTATTAGCGGGTCGGCCGCGGTAAGCGGAACCATCGTCTCGAGAATCAGGTTCCACACCGCTTCCAGATCTACCCAAGTGGTAGCGATGTTGCCGATGGCGAGGCGCAGAACGAAACGATCGTTCAAAACGGTGTGCGAGAGAAACGCTCTTCCGGACAAGTTAATGTTCGCGAGTAACTGGCGGTTCTGTTGGTCGGTACCGCGATAGCGGAAGCAGATCAGCGATAGCGGCACTGGTGCGCATACTTCGAAACTGGGGTGAGCCTGAATGGTGGCCGCGAGATGCTGGGCCCACTGCACGTGATTGCGGATGCTCGCAACCCCTTCCCGGCCAAAGTGCCGGAACACGAACCACAGTTTCAACGCGCGGAATCGCCGCCCTAACTGCATTCCGTACTCCATGAAATTGACCGCACGAGGATCCTCGGTGGTTTTCAAGTATTCGGGAACCACCGAGAACGCGCGCCGCAGAGTTTCGGGCTCACGAGTGTAGAGCACGCTGGCGTCGAGGGGTGTGAAGAGCCATTTGTGCGGATTGACCACGATGGAATGAGCGCGATCTGCGCCATCCAGCACGAAGCGTAGTTCGGGAACCACGGCTGCCGATCCACCATACGCGGCGTCTACATGCAGCCAGAGACCATAGCGTTCCGCGATATCGGCGATCGCCGGGACCGGATCGATGCTCGAGGTGGAGGTGGTGCCCACTGTAGCGACAACACAGAAAGGCTTCCGGCCGGCTGTCAGGTCTGCTTCGATAGCCTGTTGTAAAGCATCCGGGCGCATGCGAAAGTCGGCGTCCACTGGGATGGCCCGGACATTCCGCTGTCCGATTCCGAGCGTCACAGCGCCTTTCTCCACCGAAGAATGCGAGTGGGCCGAGGTGTAGAGAGTGAGAGTACCGTCGGCCCCCCGGCGGCGCGCTTCCGGGTCCGCCATTTCCCGGGCTGCGGCGATGGCGTGCATGGTGCTGGTGGAGGCGGTGTCATAGATAATGCCGAATAACTCGTCGGGCAGTCCCAGCCATTGCCGCAGCCAGCTCAAAGTGACTTGCTCCAACTCGGTGGCGGCTGGAGCGCTCTTCCAAAGCATCCCGTTCACGTTGAGAGCCGCGCAAAGCGTTTCAGCGAGAATGCCAGGCATGGAGGCCGACGTGGCGAAGTAGGCGAAGAAGCTCGGGTGATTCCAATGTGTCACCGCCGGTACAATCAAGTCGCGGAAATCGCGCAAGATTGCGTCCATGGGTTCGCCGCGGTCCGGGGCAGAGGCGGGAAGCGCATCGATGAGTTGGCCGGGCTGCCGGTCCGGCAATACGGGAAGTTCCCGGTTCGTGTCCAGATAGTAGGCGATCCAGTCCACCACCTGGTAACCGAAGGTGCGGAACTCCTGGGGTGTCATCGTTTCCATTCTTGAATCTGCACTGCGCCGGTTGCGTTCATCTTCCGGGCCGCATCGGGGGGCAGCTTCCAATCCGGCGTAAACAGTCCTTCCGCGATCACGTTTTCCAGCGATCCCTTGAACAGAATGAAATCGCCGAAGCTCTGCAGGGCCCGATAGCGGATGGGAAGGAACGACAATCCGCCACGATTGGCCTGATCCGCTCCGGTCCACCAAGGCAAGCCTGAGTTGATGAGCAAATAGCGGCTGTCCGCGGGATAGATGAACACCAAACCGTAATCCGCTGCGCTGGGATTCAAGGCGATCGGCAGTTGCGCGGCATAGCGGGCGATCAGCGTGTTGGTTTCTTTGGTACCGAGAAGCACGAGGTTGGCGGAAGCAACATCGTTGGGCCGCACGTCCCGATCGGCAACGGTGCGGAGCGTCAGGAGTAAACGGGCCCGGGCGGTGGACCATTCCGCGGCATCGAGCGCCTGTTGCCGTCGATCCCGTAGCTCGTTGTCCGTGGTGGGCCCACCGGTCCCATAGACATAGATGTGCCGCGAGGCCACGGCTTCTGCGATGGGTCCTTCAGCGCCGGTGCTTTTTTGACCAGGGGCTGGTCTGTAGCGGCCGGACTGCCAGCCTTTTGGAGTCCTGCTGAAAGAAACGGCTGAGCCGGACTTAATCCTCTGTCCATCAGTGAGGATCGCGAGCGGTTTGGCCGCAGTGTACATCGAGTGGCCGGCCAGATTTAGGGTGAAGCCCTCAACGTTTTTGGTGCGAACCGCAATCTGATTGATGGCGGTAAACCCGGCATCGATCTCGGCTAGGGTTCCGGGGGTGAGGCCATCGATGGTGAGCCAGTACGCTGAAGCATATTTGTAGTGTTCTGTTCGGAACCGAACGCGCTGCGGAAAGCGATTCCGCCGGACCTCCGAAAACAGATCGAACACAGCGCCATTTCGGTACGCGTAGTCCCACGCATTATGGCGGACGTTGGGGTATTCGGTGTATTCGACGGAAGAGCCCAGCTCCAAAAAATCGTGCTGCCACTGGCGAGAGCTGGCCACCGGCACAACCGGATCCAGGGAACCCTGGAAGAGATGCACGGGCACGTTGAATGCGTTGGCGGCGAGAAGTCTGGTCCCTTCCGGTGCAGCGGCACAGACCGGTGCGATGGCGGCCCAAATGTCGGGCCGGGTCAGCCCAAGCCACAGTGCGCCTCCGCCGCCCATGGAGAGACCGGTGAGATACACGCGATCGTCATCAATCGAGAAGCGCCTCTGCATGTCGCGGAGAACGTCGTACACGTCTCGTTCAGCGATGTCCTGATAGCTGAGGGTCCCGCGCGCCAGGGGGGCTGCGACGAAATAGCCGACCTCGCGTAATGGGGGGAAGTAGCGAGTAGCCTCGGCATCGGTTTCACCCGGGAGATTGCTCTTGCCAAATATTCGCCGCAGATTCAGCCGGTGGTTCGAGCCGGCGCCATGCAGGCTGATAACGAGTGGATATTTCTTAGCAGCATTGTAATTTTTCGGGACATACAAGGCATACGGTTGATCGGTGTCGTCGATGTCTGAGAAGAACGTGACTACCTGCGGACCAGCCGGGTAGCTTTGCGCCGAAACCACGACGCAGAGGAGCGTTAACGCCAGCACCTTCAGGCTTTGCATTCTTTCAGAACCCCGGGCAACCAAGTT